>DXUR01000107.1 GCA_019417795.1 Clostridiales bacterium
GAGATCCAGAACGCCATGGAAAAGCAGATGAAGGCGGAGCGGGAGCGCCGTGAATCCATCCTTCAGGCCGAGGGCCAGAAGCAGAGCCAGATCCTGGTGGCGGAGGGCGAGAAGCAGTCTGCCATCCTGCGGGCCGACGCCGCCAAGCAGGCAAAGATCATGGAGGCCGAAGCGGAAAAGACCGCCAAGATCCTGGCGGCTGAGGCAGAGAGTGAGGCCATTATGAAGGTCCAGCAGGCCACGGCGGATGCCCTGAAGCTGCTGAACGAGGCTGCGCCCAACGATCAGGTGGTGAAGCTGAAGGCATTGGAGACCATGACCAAGGTGGCGGACGGCAAGGCCACCAAGATCATCATCCCCAGCGAATTGCAGGGCTTGGCGGGTTTGGCGGCCAGCGCCAAGACCGTGTTCGAGTCCGAAGAACCCAAGGCATAAACAGTGAAGCAAAGCAGTCCCGCGGCTTTTGGGCCGCGGGACTGCTCTTGTCAAAACTGACCTTATCAAATTTATGAGAACTGGCATTTGCCACAAAGTCAATCGCGTGCTATGATAGCTTCAACAAACAACTTAGGAGTGCTTTTTATGAATCGGAATGAGAAGAATGTCAATAAGCTGACCATGCTGGGCATGATGACGGCGCTGGTGTTTGTCAGCAACTATCTGCGAATCACCATGCCCATCGCCATCGGCGGCCGCACCTCCTTTACTCTGGCCAACATCATGTGCTGCCTGTCCGGCTTGCTGCTGGGGCCTGTGGGCGGTTTTGCCTCCGGCTTGGGCTCCGCCATCTATGACCTGACCAACCCGGCCTACGCTCCGGAGTGCTGGATCACCTTCCTCACCAAGGGCGTTATGGGTATGGTAGCCGGTCTGGCCATGAAGGACCGGGAGACGCCTGCTTACGGGCGCTGCACCGTCTCTGCGGCTCTGGGCTGCGTGGCCTACTACATTCTCTATTTCTTCAAGTCCTTTGCATATGACGGCCTGCTGATGGGTGGTCTCACCGCTTCCGTGGCGGCGGCGGCTCTGCCTCTGAAGATCCCCGCTTCCCTGTTCAACGGCGCGGTGGCCATCATTCTGGCACCCCCGCTGTGTGTGGCTCTGCGGCGGTCCCTGAAGCGGACGCATATTCAGCTTCCCTGATTTTCGGCCTCCCTTGTCCCGGTCCCTTTGTGAAGTATCACATGGGGGCCGGGCTTGTTTTTTTGCTCAGAAAGAGTATAATAAAATTCCGATTTGATGTTGGAAAGAGGAGAACTGAATGAACGAATATCTGGATTTGTTCGGAACCTTTGCCAAGGTGGGCGTGATGACCTTCGGCGGTGGATATGCCATGCTGCCCATTCTCCAGCGGGAGGTGGTGGAGCATAAGGGCTGGGCCACAGAGGAGGAGCTGATGGATTACTTTGCCATCGGCCAGTGCACCCCCGGCGTCATCGCCGTCAATACCGCCACCTTTATCGGTCAGAAGCACCGGGGCTGGTTAGGAGGCATCGTGGCCACGCTGGGCGTTGTGTTCCCTTCTTTAATCATTATTTCGATCCTGGCGGGATTGATCACGAATTTCTCCCATTTGGCCTGGGTACAGAACGCCTTTGCCGGGATCCAGGTATGCGTGTGTGTCCTGATCTTCAACGCCGTGCTGAAGCTGCTGAAAAAATCTGTGGTGGATAAGCGGACGGCGGCCATTTTCCTGATCGTCATGGCGGGAAGCTTGTTCCTGCATATTTCTCCGGTATGGTTTGTGGTGGTCTCCGCTGTGGTGGGGATTTTGCTGAAAAACCTGGAAGGGAGGGCTGCGAAATGACCTATCTGCGTCTTTTCTGGGAATTTTTCAAGACGGGGCTGTTCGCCGTGGGCGGCGGTATGGCCACCGTGCCGTTCCTGAAAAACATCGGCCTTGCTACTGGCTGGTACAGCCAGACGGACCTGATGAATATGCTGGCAGTCTCCGAGTCCACTCCCGGCCCCATCGGCATCAACATGGCCACCTATGTGGGCTTCACCGTGGCGGGCATCCCCGGAGCGGTCATCGCCACCATCGGTGAGGTGACGCCCTCTATCATCGTCATCTTGATCGTGGCGGCCATGCTGACCAAGTTCAGGAACAGTAACTATGTGGAGAACGCCTTTTACGGCCTGCGGCCCGCCTCCAGCGGCCTGATCGGTGCGGCTTGTGCCGGCGTTGTTTTGCAGGTGCTTCTGCGCGTCACCAGCACTGCAGTCCCGGATTCTCTTTTTATGCGGTTTTCCTGGGACGGTACGGTAAGCTGGATGGGTCTGGCGCTGGCGGCGGTGCTGCTGGTGCTGACTAACTGGGTGAAGCTTACGAAAAAGTGGCATCCCATTGTGTTCATCGGCCTTTCTGCAGCGGTAGGCGTGGTGTTCCGGTTCGGCGGTGTGTAAAAGATGAAAAAGTGCCTGAGATCTCAAATCTCAGGCACTTTTTTGCGTTCTTTGTTCAGAGCGGCTGCGCGGACAGACTGCACAGTTCCCGCAGCACCTCCACCGCCTCATCCATGATCCGGGAGAGGGTCAGATCCCGGACGCCGACCACGATCTTGCCGCAGTTGGAATTCACCGACAGCAGTACCTTCTGGGCCCGGCTCTGGCCCACGGCCACCGCCATAGCAGGGGTGATCTCCCCCATGAGGGCATCCGCCATCAGAATACCGATGGGACCGGCGATGATGTCCGCATCCCGGCAGGCCACCAGAACCGGGTTTTCTCCGGTGGCGCCCCGCTGGGCCCCAGCCTTCATCATGGCGGCAGTGGCGATGGCATTGGTGCCTACCGCCAACAGTTCCAAGGGAAGTCCCGCCGCCCGGACCCGTTCTACCAGCAGCGCACCTGTGCGGCCGCTCTGGCCGTCGATCACAACGAGCTTCATCGTATTTCCTCCTTTAAGGCCAGCGTACAGCGGCCCTGAGTGTCTGTTTCGTGAAAATAAGTCTGCTCCAGAGGGATCCAGCGGTCAAAAAACTGCTGACCCCACTCCGGACCGTTGCGCTCCAGTATCCGGCTCCGCTGGGTTTCCGGGGAAATGTCCAAAAAGACGGACAGATCGTAATAACGGGCCAATTCCGGGTGAAAGCTGTAGCTGCCTTCCACGATGTTCAGCCGCCCCGGCAGGATGGTCACCGGCTCCCGGAGGGACAGGGTATGGCAGTCGAAAGGACGGTAAACGGCGGCTTTGTTCCGACTGATAGGAATCAGAATCTCCGATTCCAACCGCTCCCGGTCCAGATTGCCGCCGGGCTGGGCGTAGCGCGCGGCGGTCCGTTGCTCCGGACGGAGGAAGAAATCGTCGGCATGGAACAGCACCGTATCGGGATAAATCGCTGTCAGCAGATCTGCCAGAGTGCTTTTGCCGCTGGCGGCGCCGCCCTCAATGGCCAGCAGGACCCGAGGGTTTTCCGCCAAGGCCCGGTCAATGGCCGCCAGAAGCGGCAGCAGGCGGACATAAGTGCGGTGCAGCACCCGGTAAGCTGGACGGTAGGCGGCCCGGTATTCCTCGGAGTGGCGGCAGGCGGGAAAACCGTTTTTTCGCCAGTCATCCAACTCCGCATCGGCCTCTGCCGGGGAATAGGGCAGAGCGCCGGAGTGGATCAGCCGCCGCAGGACCGTCAGCTTTTCCTGCAAGGCATCCGCATCCCCATGGGGCATAGCGGCAGACCGGGCAAACATGCGAGATAGCGTTTCGGGGGTCAGGCCGTCTGCCAGAACGCCCAGATGCACCCGGGACCAGGGACCGTCCAGTGCTTCAATCTCCCGGCTGCACGGTCCGGCTTCCGCGGCCTCCCTCCGGATACCTTCTGCGGCGGCAGAGGTATCCGTGATCAGGTGTCCGCAGCCAAAGACGCTTTGGTAGAGGGCTTTGCGCAGATCCTGAAGCTGGGACGCGGGATGCCCGATATATTGTTCCAAAAGGAATTGTTCGGTAGACGCAGGACTCATAAGTGCCTCCTTGCACGATCGTTTGCCCTATTATCATAGCATCCGACATCTGGACCTGCAACCGCTTTTTGGGACAAGATTCCGCTTGATTGGAAAAATAATGCCCGTTCATGACAAAAACACGCATGTGTTCGACAAAATGCGACATAAAAGCAGCCGGAAATTTTGTATGATAGAGCCGTATTCCGAAATTGCAATTCATTCGGAAAAGAAAGGATACTATATGAACCATACACTGACGAAAGAATACCTGCTTCTGTTCAACGCATTGACAGATACCGAAGAAACGCTCCGACAGCTCCGGGAGGACCTGATCGCCGTTCAGCGGCAGGCGGAGGAACTGTTTCTGTCCGATACGCCGCAGGACGGTGAGATAGAAGCGGAGACTCCGTAAATAAGACCCGTGACAGGCGGCAGCCGGTGTGCTATAATGAAGAAACTATTTTTCAGGAGGTTTCTATGCTGCACATCGGCTGTCATTTATCATCCTCCAAGGGCTTTCTGGCTATGGGTCGGCAGGCGTTGGAACTGGGGGCGGACACCTTTCAGTTTTTCACCCGGAATCCCAGGGGGAGCAAGGCCAAGGAACTGGACCCTGCGGACGCGGTGGCGCTGGTGGCGCTCATGAAGGAGCACTGCTTCGCACCGATCATCGCCCACGCCCCATATACCCTGAATCTCTGCGGCGCGGAGGAACAAAACCGTCTTTTCGCACGGGACACCATGGCGGACGATCTGCGCCGTATGGAGCACATACCGGGGCAGCTTTACAATTTCCACCCCGGCAGCCATGTGGGACAGGGGATCGAAGCCGGGATCACCTATATCGCGGAAGGACTCAACGCCATCCTGACACCGGAACAGTCTACAACGGTATTGCTGGAGACCATGGCCGGGAAGGGCAGCGAGGTAGGCGGACGCTTTGAGGAACTGAGGGAGATTCTGGATCGGGTGGAACTGACGGAGAAGATTGGGGTCTGTCTGGACACCTGCCACGTTTCCGACGCCGGGTATGACATCATTCACGATCTGGACGGCGTTTTGACGGAATTTGACCGGGCCATCGGACTGGAGCGGCTGCGGGCCATTCATTTGAATGACAGTCTGAATCTCTGCGGCGCCCACAAGGACCGCCACGCCCGGATCGGGGAGGGCTGCATTGGACAGGAGGCGCTGGCCCGGGTGGTGAATCATCCGGCGCTGAAAAATCTGCCCTTCTGCCTGGAAACACCCAATGAGCTGCCCGGCTATGCCAAAGAGATCGCCCTGATGCGAAGCCTCGCGGAATGAATTTGGATAAATGGTATTGAGATAGAGGAACGTCCGGCACAAATGTGTCGGGCGGTTTTTCATTGGATGGTCATTTTTTTGATTTGTGGCGCATAAGGTTGTCCCAAGAGGTGAAGCAAATGGAACGAAAGAGGTTTGCAAGGCTCTCTCAGCGGTTGGGCGCGCTGCTGCTGGCGGGTGTGACACTGTGGACCGTCTATGCCACGGCGGGCAGCGTTGACGCCGCCGGAGCGTGGATGGCCGTGAAGAGGGAATTGCCGCTGGCGCTGCTCCAGTGGCAGTTAGGGGACATGGGGCAGAGGGACGGCCTTTCGGCGCCGTCCGTGCTGATGCTGAGTCAGGCGCCGATCTTGCTTTCCGCCCGCGGGGAGATCTCCGACCTGCGGCGTCAGGCGGCGGAGGAACCGGAGGACGAACGCCCCGCCCCCGTGACCCAGCCGGTGCGGGAGGAGTCCCAGCCCGCTCCGGTGACAGCTGGGGCAGACAACGGCGTGACGGCAAAGACCCTGATCCCCACAGACCCCAGCGGCTATACCGTCTGCGGGAAGGTCTACATCCGAAACACCACCCAATATACCCTCTCCAACGAGGAGCTGCTGAAGCCCTTCGCGGCGGAGCTGACCGGCGAAGCGCCGCAGATCCTGATTCTGCACAGCCACGGCAGCGAGGGCTATACCCCGGCGGTGGATGACGGCATCGTCTGGTCCGGGGACCACCGCACCACGGACTCCCGGTACAATGTGGTTCGCATGGGGGACGCCATGGCAGAGGTATTTGCTCAGGCGGGGATCTCCGTGCTCCATGACCGGACCCTGTATGACTATCCGGAGTACGCCGGGGCCTATGACCGCTCTCTGGCGGGGATCGACCGGTATTTGAAAGAGTACCCATCTATCCGCTTCGTGCTGGATGTCCACCGGGACGCTATCGAGGCGTCCGACGGCAGTCAGGTGAAAGTGGTGTCGGAGATCGAGGGACAGGGGACGGCGGCGCAGCTCTCCCTCATCATGGGCAGCGACGGCGGCGGACTGAGCCATCCCGACTGGATGGAAAATCTGCGGCTGGCGGTGGCCGTGCAGGAGCAGGCGCTGACGGACTATCCCACGCTGATGCGGCCTCTGCTTCTGCGGAATTCCCGGTACAATCAACACGCCACCACAGGTTCTCTGCTGGTGGAGGTGGGAACAGCCGGAAACGCCCCGGAGGAGGCGGAGCTGGCCGCCCGCCTGTTTGCGGCAGAGCTGGCAAAAACGCTGGAGGAACGAAGCAAGTAGGGAACTGCCCGGCAACAGCCGGGCAGTTTTTGCGGAATAACAAGGGCGTGCACAGCACTTTTCACATATATTGTTAATAATTTGAAAAGATTCCGACAAAAAGTTGCGATGCTAAGGTGAAAAATGGTATGATAAATCCATCAAGTGATCATCAGCGAAGGAGGCGGTGCGTTTGTTTGCAGGACTGCGGAAGAAGTGGCGGGACCAGATCGGCCAGACGAAAACGATATTGGGTGAAAAGGTGAGGGAGGCGCTGGCCTCCGTGGTGCCCATTACCCTGATCGTGCTGATCTTGTGTTTTACCGCGGCTCCGGTCCCAACGGACGTGCTGCTGGCGTTCTTGGTAGGCGCCGTGCTGCTGATCGTGGGTATGGGCCTGTTTACTCTGGGCGCGGATACCGCCATGCTCCCCATTGGTGAGCGGGTGGGCGCACAGATGACCAAATCCCGGAAGCTGTGGGTGGTGGTGTGCGTCAGCTTGCTTATCGGCATCATCGTCACTATTTCCGAGCCGGATCTTCAGGTTTTGGCGGGGCAGGTGCCGGGGATCCCTAACGCCGTCCTGATCGGGGCGGTGGCCGTGGGCGTGGGGATCTTTCTGGTGATAGCACTGCTGCGTATCCTGTTTCAGATCCCGTTGAACGGCCTGCTCATCGCGTCCTACATCGTGATCTTTACTCTGGCGGCCTTTGCCCCCAAGGATTTTCTGGCGGTGGCATTTGACTCCGGCGGCGTGACCACCGGGCCTATGACCGTGCCTTTCATCATGGCGCTGGGCTTGGGCGTGTCCTCCACCCGAAGCGACGGCAAGGCCGGCGAGGACAGCTTCGGTCTGGTGGCGCTGTGCTCCGTGGGGCCGGTGCTGGCGGTGCTGACGCTGGCACTGGCGTACCCGGCAGCGGGAAGCTATGTGCCCTCCGTAGTGCCGGAGGCCGGGGACAGCCGGGAGCTGTGGCGGCTGTTCGCCCAAGGCCTTCCAGTCTACGCAAAGGAAATGGGGGCGGCGCTGGCGCCTATTGCGGCCTTTTTCGCCGTGTTTCAGGTGACGTCTCTGCATTTGCCTCGAAAAAATGTGTTGAAAATCACTGTGGGACTCCTGTATACTTATATTGGTTTGGTTCTGTTTATGACCGGCGTGAATGTGGGTTTTTTCCCCGCCGGCAGCTATTTGGGCCGCCAGATCG
>DXUR01000108.1 GCA_019417795.1 Clostridiales bacterium
GAAAATGGCAGGTGCAGGCGTTCATGTCCTGTGAGAGCAGGAGCTTTTTCATTTCGCTGACCTTCCATTCCAAGTCTTCCTCGTTGGAGGCAGTAATGGTAATCAGCAGATTCAAGTAGTAGAAGTCCTCGTTGTTGGCAAGGCCCTCTTTGAGAAAGTACCCGCTTCGGATAGCACCATCAATGTCATCAAAGTCGGTGTTGGTGTCGCTGGCGTCCTTGATTTTGGAACGGTTGATACGTAGCTGCTGTCCGACTTTCTGGATGATGGTTTCTTTGGGCTGACGGGAGAGGAACATATCCATATCGATCCCGTCACCGGCATTGACGATAAGACTGAGCCAGCCGGCTGGAACCTGCGTTTTGTAGCCATCAGAGGGCACCAGCAAATAAGCATAATACAGACCGTCAATGCAGATATGGTGACCATGCGTGAAGTCAATGCTTTTTGGCGCACAGAATTCGGTGGCAGGGATATGGTCGATCTCACTGTCGCGCCCTTTGGCAAGGTACTCAGCCACAACCTCCTGTGCCCGGACGGAGAGTGGCTTTACAGCACTTTCATTTCTACAGAGCAGGTTATAGAGGACATCTACGGTAAACTCATCCCAGTTTTTCGGAACGATGACCTCGTTACCGCACTGACGGAGGTAGTTGGTAGCAGTATGGACTGCACTTTGCAGGGCATTGATTGCCTCGCCTTCTTCATCAGAGCGCTTGGTGTTGCTCCACGGCTCATATTCAAAAATCAGGAAGAAACGTCGGGTAATTGCCTCACGGGAACCAATCTGCTGAACGAACTGGAGGTAGTCTTCCTGCATGAGCAGACACTGTTCATTGGTCTCCTGTTCCATCTCCTTCCGAACGGTATCCAGATGGCGGTTGATCTCTGCCCGGCGTGTCAGTACCTTGATTTGCAGCTTGATGGGGCTGATTTTCAAGTAGGATACAAAGGAATAGATGATGTTCCGCTGTTCCTGGGCACTGCGCAGCATAAAATTGATGGGTACTACCTCGACGACCTTGACATAGCGGTGGTCCTTCGTGTAGATGATGCCGTTTTCAATTTTGGAAATCGGCAGATAATCTGCTACCGGGTTAAGGCAGGCGGGCTTCGGCTCCTGAGTGCGGATAGGGCGTTTTACTTTGCGCTCCTTGGAGACCTTCTTTTTTTGCTTGGCGGCTTTCTTCTCCTTGGCAGGCTTCTGCTTTTTCACAGGACGGAGTTTTTGGCGGATTTCGTAGCTACGAACTTCATCAAACTCCGCTGGGAAATCCTCTCTGCCGGAGCGCCGTGACCGCCTGGGAGCCTTATCGGGCTTGTGTGCCTTCTTTTTAATATGCTTGCCGCCATGCTCTGCCGCAGGAACCGCATCTTCTGCGCTGTTACCGCCTACAATGCGGCGGTTTCGCAGGTACTTTATGAAAATCAGCAGAAAAGAGGAAAGGCTCTCACCGGAAATTCCGATAAGCGCCACCAATGCTGCTGGCAGTGCGGTCAGGCACAAAGCGATGATACGGGCAGTCAGGCCAAGAGGAAGCAATGAAAAAACCGGCACACCAATGGCAAATGCCAGGATGCCGGCTTCAATCACATTGCGGGCTTTGAACATACCACCAAAGAAGGTGCCTGACTCGATGAAATTCGGTGGTATTATGTAGGTATCTCGGTCGATTTTATGATTCATGATTAACCTCGTTTCCGAAGCCGGGCGGGCACATCAGCCGATAATCCAGAACGGACCGCCAGCTCCAGCGCGCCGGCTGGCCTCATTTAAGATAATGGACAGATCCCAGAGCTGTTCGCTCCGTGTGTAACTGGCAGGGTCAGCCACCATGATCTTGCCGTCTTTTACGCCACGCAGGACAATGAAGTGACCGGAAGAGGTAAAGTGGCCTTCAGACATGATTGCTACTACCAGTTTACCATTAGCCAGTGCGTCTGTGATGCGCTGTGGTTCCGCAGTGGTACAGCCGGAAACCGGAAGCCCCCATTCCCCAGCGGCGGCAGGTATCAGCGCATGGTAAGAACCACTGCTTTTACACCAGTAGCCGTTGTTGTAAGACCACTCGGCCATCTCCACAGGGTCAACCATATCGTCTGTCAGAGAGGACACCACGATTGCCATAGCGGTAGGGCCGCAGCCATAACCGCCAATATTGTCCGTACCATATGCTTTACCGGCATAGCGTTCATCCAGTTGATTGTAGTAAACAACAGGTGTGATCCCGTCGGTGAAAGTAACATCGCCCAGAGCGGTGATGCTGTTTCCGGTCCACGCTTCCAGATTCTGCAGCAGACCATCGCCCAAGAACAGGCTTAGGTTGGAAGCGTAATCAGATGCAAGCTCCTTTTGGTCATCGGTAAGCTGGAATACAACATCAGAAAAATAGGACTCACCGTTGTAACGGACAGTATAGACCATCCATGTTTCGGACACCGTTGTTTCTTCCCCAGTCTCCGGATCAGTCACGGTGCTCTCACGAATCTCTTGCTTGCTGGTGTAGGAATATAGATGCTGCTTGTTTTCCCGCAGGGTGGCGGCAAGGTCATTCAGAGAAATGCTTTCAAAATCCTTGTCTTTGGCCGCACAATACTGAGAGATAAACAGGTTGGCGTTATAAATAGGACCGCCGGAATAGGCATTTTTGACCTCCATATGGTCGGCTCCCGATGCCGCAAAGTCAGCTTCGATCCGGGCAAGTACATCATCCAGTGCCTCACCCAAGATGCCGTTGAGGGTAAAGGTGATCTCGTTGGCGTTCTCAATAATCGCTGTTTCGCTATTCAAAATCGGAATTTCGGGGTCAGATGGCGAAAAGGCATTGGTCAGTCCACCGAAAATAAGACCAGGGAGCATGAGAACAAATAATACCGGCAGCATAAGCAGGGCAATGACTGCCACAATGATTTTTCCGATATGCTTCCGACCTGCCCACACTGCGCCTGCAACTGCACCGTAAGGACCGCCTGCGGCAGCGCCTTTGGCAGCGGAGGAAATAGCTTTTCCGGTTTTGATTGCGCCGCAGATGGTATGCGCTGCGGAGGCGCCGGTCTCCACAGCTTCGGAAAAACTGCTTTTTTGATCTTCTGGCATTTATATCTTGTCCTTTCTCTTCGGGGATGGAGGCAGCTTTTTGACAATGGACTCGTTGAAAGCGATAGAACCGTCAGGAGCCATATAGGGCGATTTGTCAACAGCATCCACAGCGTACTGTTTATACCATGCTGTGCCATCCACGGCATGAATGGTGGTGTACTGGCCTTCCGGGGCAACATATTGGTCTGCGTGGTACATACCAAAGGAGATGCCTTCGGGATGTTCCGCAGTCACTTCTGTGCCGGTGATGCGGCCGCCGCCAATTTCGACATTTTGGAAGGTCGGAACATTTTCAGCTCCGGATTCCAGTGCCGCATATCCCATGTAAGAGTGCAGGGCTTCGGCGGCTTTTTCACCGGAAATGGAACCCATCTGGCTGATACTGCCCGTGGCTACGCTGCCGATTACATTGTTGGCAAAATTGCCGCCCTTACTAACGGAAGAAGCGTACATATGGCCGCCGATCCCTCCGGCTGCAGCATCGCCTAAAAGACTGCCAAGACCGGAAGGCTTGGAGCCGGGAGTTGTGGTGGCTGTTTTGATGGCGCTGTTTGTGACTTTTCGGCTCACCACTCCAGCAAGACCGCCGCTGGCAAACCCTGCTCCAAAGCCGCCGCTGCCTTTACTACCGTTTGCGTTGACATTGGTGGAACTGCTGTTTCTCCCGCCGCCAAAGTGGTGACTGGAAAAGTTCTTGATGCCGCCGATGCCTCTGGCAGCGATCATAGCCTCAGCCAGCATGCTGCCGCCGGTATGTCCTACATTGACACCAAGACTGGAGAGGAAGGAATCGATTTTCTGGCCGACTTTGAGAAAGCCGATAGCACAGAGAAACCAGATAAACACATTGCCGGAAACGGCTTCTTTTCCCACAGCGTCTACCTGAGTTTGCACATCGCTTTCGGAGATAGCGGCAAAAGCCGGCTGGCAGAACAGGCAGGAGAGAATTGCGACTGTAAAGGCCGCAAACAAAAATTTTTTGAGTTTCTTCAAGGATAAGACCTCCTTACAACGAAAGCGGGTTCGCAAGGAAGGACCCCACCATGCTTGTGAACAGGCGCAGGCACCAGGCGTTCATGACCAATAGGAAAATTTGGCCGCCAAGCATCCGGCACCAGGATTTCCAGATGTTTGCTGTGGTCTGGCTGGCGCCCATAGAAAAAGCCACAGGAGCCGTGTAGACCAGTACACCGAGCAGCACATACCGTTCGGCTGCCTCGAATAGAAGTTTTAGGTAGTTCCAGGCCAGGATGAGAACCAAAATCAAGGTAATCAGCGCCACAGCCCCATTGGCACACACACCGATGATGACCAGCATCACGGAATTGAAGTCTGCAAAGCTTAATGCAGGAAGGTCGGACTCCATGATCCAGTGGTAGGGGGTGCCGCCGATGGTAAGAACAATATTGACGATCTCATCTGAAAAGAGCGTCAGCAGGATAAAAATAACGGAACGGATACTCAGCTTTACCGGGTCTTCTGCTTCCACACCTGCGCCAAGACCGAAGTTTTTGAATAACTGCCAGACCCAGTTGAGCAGGATGATCCCGATTGCCAGAGCCACGAAAACAGAGTACATAGTCTCTGCTGCGGGAAAATAACGCAGAAATACAGCCATATCACAGCCCAGCGCACCCAAAACCGATGTGGTCACCAGATCAAGACCGGCCATTACCTGTTCTGCGATCCATTCCACTATGCCGTCTAAAATGCCCATAAATGCAAGCCTCCTTTCCGGCGAGCAATCAGACGGTCAATCAGCCTGTCCATTGTCCGCCACTAAAGAGCGGCGTCACATACGCCATGATAAAGCCCAAGCCATTGAGGATAGCCCAGGTGATACAGATTCGTTTGAGCCAGGCGCGGCTTTCATCCACCGTCCGTCCGGAACGGGAGAAGTTCATGAGCAGCAAGGCTACCGAAGCAGTGACGATGGCGGCGATAGTGGAGATGGCAAGGATTTGGGTGTATACATCCTGCATGATCTCTTTGGCCTTGGTCCATACATCTGTTGCCGCATAAGCCGGCTGACAGAACATCATGGACATCATCACACACAGGAAGGCGCTGTAAGCCACTTTGGGCAGCGAAAGCCTGCGCTTGGACTGGGTATCCGGCTCCTGAAGCTGCGGAGTTTGAGGGGTTTTCGTTTTCTTCAATTTGCGATCCTCCAATTCTGAATGATTTTTTGATGCTCAATAGGGAACAGAAAAACCCACACCTGTCAAAACAAATGTGGGCTTTCAAATGGTCGGGCGGCCATCTGGGCAGCAAAAAAGCACCCTGATGAAAGGTGCCGTTACTGTCCTGTTCGGTTTTGGGTGCAAGTTTGAGCATATTCAGTTTAACACATCGGTATTTGCACTGAAAGAGCAGAACCATGCCAATTTTGTTCCCGAAATGTGCCAATTATTTGCCCGATTGTCCGGAAGGTGATTTTGTCTCTGGCAAGAACTGTTCCAGCATGTCTAAACTGTCCTTGGAGGTATAGCCCCAAAGGACGGAACTGAGGGCTTCAATAGCTTCCCGGCGTTTGCGGTAGTAGGTTCTGAAACTGATGTCACGAATGTGCGGCCGCAGGGTCTCGATGATTTCCTCAACATTTTTGAGCTGCTGCGGCGAGAGGAAGGAGTAGTACAGCAGCCAGTAATATGCCTCACCGTTTTTGTGCTTGGTACGCAGCAATTCGACTGCGGAATCCAGCAGCTTAAGCATTTTGTGGCTGCGTTCAATGCACTTGGCATGATGCTCAATGTCACTTCCGGCCAGATCGGCGCCGGCCAGATAGACTGAATCCAGAAAATCCTCGATGGAGGTGCCATACTCGATCTCAAACTTGGTGCGGACATGCTGGACAGAAAGCTCCAGACTCCACACAACATCCCGGTATTTTTTCAGCAGTTTCCAGGTATCATGGTACAGGGGATTATCAGCAACATCAGGTTCAACAAATTTTCTCATTTCAAGTTCCTCCTATTTTCGTGCTCCTCAAAGGGAGTGAGTGTAAGTTCAAAAGTGGCGATTGAAGTGTTTGTGCCGCAGAGGATGGTCAGACCAAAGTGGGCTGTGGATTTCCCTCGCGCACGCGGAATCAACTCTTCCCAGCAGTCGTCCGATAAGGGATATAACTTATAGCGGGAGAGCGGGCAAGAAAAGCAGGAAATCCCTTGCGTAGATAGGATGTCAGCCATCTTGCGGAGTATCGTTTCAATGTGCGATTTTGAAACGCTGGAAAGTGCATCCGAAACAATGATCTCATGCTCAGAGATGGAATGGCTCTCTTCGGTTTCAGCAGTTTCCGGAAGCTCCAGATGAATGTTTAAGGTCATGGCAACTTCCTCCTTGTCGATTAAAACATCGGAAATCTCAAACATGGTGGATAGGTAGTTCTGCAGGTAGATCACGCTTCCATGCCGGCCGGGAAACGACATGATAGAGATATACCCAAGACCGTCCAGCTTTTTCAGTATCCGGCATACGGTAGCGCGTGACAGCCCCCAGCGGCAGGAGAGTTCGGTATAACTGACCAACGGGTTTCCTGTACCATTGCGAAAGTAGGCTACCGGGCCGACCTCTGACCCCTGCACCTGCGTATCGTTGTAGACAGCGGATACCCACAGATCCAGAACGATGTCCATTTCAGAGCAGCGGGCAGAGCTGACCAGTTCCAGGGCAACAGAGACTGGCAGGAAGAAAAAACCGGTATCCTTTTGGCATGGGGCATTGTACTCCAGTGCGGAATTGTGGCGGGCCCAGTGGAGGATTTTATATTTTACTACATTGCCACGGCCCAGCAGTGTATAGGAAATCAAGTGCTGCTTCTGAAGGGTATCCAGCATGGACAGCGCCTGCCGATGAAAGCGGGTGCGGAACCAGCAAGACAGTTCCTTGACGGTGCACACCCATTCGCCGGGCGAGACTGTATAACTGATCCCGTCAATACGGCGATATGAGGTGCGGAAGTTTGCATAGCTGCAAAGTACAGTAAAATGAAAAAGGCCGGAGCCTCCGTTTATGCGGATGCTCCGGTCGTTGATCAGTTTGTGGATGAACTCACGATAAATCCGGCATCGTGGGTAATCTACCACTTGTTTAATTTGAAGTTGGTATTCTGGCATGACAGTCTCCTCTTTATTATGTATTATGTATTAAAGGTGGGGCAATAAAAGTAATAAAATGTTTCGATAAAATCGTTGACTTAGATTGAATTGAAGGTTATTATATAATAATGTATGCGTCTGCGGTTAAACGATCAAGCCGTTCTTTGTGTAGAGATCATGTTAGATATAGCATCCTGAGTAACGCAGCAAATTTTTGCCATTTCTATGCCAGCGATATGCCATAACAGGCGCACTACAACTTTCTACAACTTTTCTACAACTTTTGAAGCGAAAAGGATGGCACAAGAGGACACGAGACGAATGAAAAAAATTTCACGAATCGAGTATTGTGCGGGTTTTGAACCCTTACAGAGCGGCATGGAACAGGATGAAGGGAGCCGAATTTTGCTCCCGACGATGAAGCCGCTGGACATGCCCAAGAAGGCCGACAAGGCGGAAGCCGC
>DXUR01000109.1 GCA_019417795.1 Clostridiales bacterium
GTGTATAAGAGACAGGCATGGGTGATCCACCATGTAGGCAAGTGCATGGAGAAAGAATTCTTTCCTCGTCAGCTGCCGCAGGATCGTCAGCTCTGTGCAGGCAATCTTGGAGTCATGATCGTCCTCGTCAATATCCCCGCCGGGCTGCACCAAGCAGTAAATGGAGCGATCCATATCGCTGTAATAGGTGAGGCAATCCAGCGGATTCTCTGCACAATGGAAACCGTTGCTGGCGCAGTTTGCCTCCGGGGTGACATTCTTTCCCATGACGAACCGATAGCCACGGCAGGAGAGATCCGGCTCAAAGCCTTTATAAGCGTACATCAGGCTGCCTCCCCAAAAGAGGAGAGGTCTCCCAGCGAGATCTGCCCATCGTCGGCTTCCGCTTTTTTCGGCGGTTCCTTCTTCTCCGGCTTGTTCTTCTTTTCTTCCTTTTTCTTCTTGGAAACGGACTTGGAAGATGTTTTCCCACGATAGGGCTGCGGGACAAACTTCTCTTCATCCCCCTGATCCTCCTTGGCATCGGGGTCACGGAAATAGTCCTCCGCCCACTGGTAGCAGAGATCGTCGGGAATATCGCAGCCGTATGCCTGCTGACCGGGGCCCGGTTGAACGCCGTTCGCTTTCAACTCATCCTGCACATAATCCCATGACTTTCGGCTGATATACTGGAAGCAGTGGATCATGCTCTTGCGCGGGTGCATGGTAAGCCGTGCAAAATCGAGGTCATCAATGCACTTGGTCTGGATAAACTCGGAAACGCTTTCTTTCATGTTGCGCCGCGTCAGCTTCTCCGTATCTGCGGACACGCGCTTTGCGGCAGCCTTGAGCAGTTCAGCCGGGCTCATGGCATCCAACTTTTCCAATGCAGCCTGTTCCGCCCGCTGCTTTTCTGCCTGCCTGGCGTCCCATTCTGCCTTGCGCTTGGCTTCAGCCGCTTCGTGCGCACGGCGGGCCTCGTCCTCACTTTGGGTGTCGGAGACGGCCGACGGTTCGCTGACCGCTGTGGCCGGAGCCGGTTCTGTGTCCGGTGGGAAACTGCCTGTTGTCGGCTCCGCGGGGACCGTCTGCGGCATATCCATATCATCATCTTCCATAAAGGCGTTGGAAACGGCAGCCTCATTATTTTGAAGCTCGTAATCCACATTTGAAAAAGCGCCCATTCGTACATTCCTCCTAAATAAAATTTTGAAAAGGACGCTCCTGTGCCAATGGCACAAGGCGTCCTTTTTACATACTTGGCTCAGACCGTGTAGACCAGTGTGCTGAATGGGTCGAAGCAGTAGCACACAACAGTCGGATACTGAGCAGCCGTTCTTTGAATTTCCTGTTGGATGGCAAGGGCCTCACCCATTCCGCAGGGCGTATCCCAGCCGGTCCAGACCATAGCTGTGAAATAACGGTGTTCCGGATGATACCGTGTCTCCGCCCCAAGTCTTTGACAGATTCCCAGCATAGCTTTCAGCTGCTTTGTCTTCTGCTCGTCCATTCTTAAAGAGAGCATCTGCGTGAGAGACTTCATTCAAGCCTTCTTTGCCAGCGCGGGAGAAAATTTCACCTGCGGAAAACCAGCCATATCGCAGTAGAAGTATCTGCGCTCGCTTTCATCATACAACTCCAGCACATCGGAGGGCGCGATGCTGCGGCCACGATAGTCCGGGGGGAACGCCTGGTTATAACGTTCAAAAATGCGCTCCAGAATATCACGGTCATCTTGCCCGACGGGGCAGATCAGCTCACCGTCATAAACGAGTGTGTATTCCGCCGCCGGGGGCTGCTGAAAGCCAGCCTTGTGCAGCGCGTCAATACCGCCAAAGGCGAAGGCGCGCGTCTCGCCATGCTCCAGCTCCATCTGATAAACACGAAACCGCTGCGTTTTGCGCTGACTGTCCAGCAGCTCCTGAAAAGAAACGCCGGGGGCAGTCTGTAAGTACGCATCGTATTCCTGCTCCGTCAGCCCCAGATAGTCCCGCAGGGAAATACTGTCCACCTTCATCGCATGCCATTTTTCCGTACAGGTTTCCAGCATTTCCAACCCGCATAGGCCATTAAGATATTGCTCCTTAAATGTCATTCCTGGATCCTCCTTCATTTTCTGTTCTTTCCGGCGCAGCGCAAGCTGCCAGTCATCAATGCCCTTGTAATTGGGATTCCATGTGAGCCTGCGGCAGCGCATTCCGTGCCTGGCCGCCAGCGCATAGATCTTCGATGCGCCTTTCTCCACCATTTCATTGCTGTATTTATCCATGTCCTCCGCCTCGATGATCTCCTCCGTTCCGTTTCGGTGCAGGAACGCAAACAGTTCATCCAGCTTGGCGGTATTGTTGACGCCCAGCGTGGCAACAAAGGTCCTGTGCATCAGCGCGTGAGCGACATCCGCCTTGAGACAGCCTTCCGTCACATATACAACGCGGGAGCAGGGGGCGCCCACAAAATGAATGGGGCTCCCCGAGGTCGTTCCCATGCGCTTTCCCGTGGAGGACAGCGTCAGGTATTTCACGCCCGTTTTCTCCGGTGGATCGTCTTTATCCTTGAGCGGGTGATCCAACCGGATCTGTGCGCCGTGGATCAGACCGTCTACACCGAAGATGGGAATGATGATGCCTGATGTCCGCTGGTGGAATTTGACCGTCCAGCAGCCGTTATCATCCACATAGAAGCCGGGAACACCCTGCACCCTGCAGCCCGCCTTGACCAACCGATTGGTCAGGGAACGGCACAGGAAGGGGGGCGGCGTACTCTTGAAGCCAAAGCGTGTGATCTCATCGTCGGACAGCCCCCGCACAGACCGGAGGTGCTCGCGGTGCGCCGGGATGAGTGTCAGCATGGACAGCAGCATGGAGAGGGTCTGATGCACTTCCTGGACAGAAGCTGCGTCAGACTGCTCGGCCTCCGCAGGCGTCGTCTTCTCTGGAACGGTATAGTCCGGCGAAAAACCGTTTACCGCCAAAGCGTCGCAGATCTCCCGATAAGCGTCAGAATTGCTGACGCCATACACCTTTGCGTAAAGGGACAGCATTCCGCCGCCTTCACCGCAGTAGTTACAGCGCCACAGGTCTTTTTCCGTGTTCAAATTCATTTTCCCCCGGCGGTCACCGCAGATGGGACAATCCACGTACACCTGACCGGGAGCCCTCCGCCTGATATTCAGGCGGAGGAGCCCGGCCACATCCATAATACCAAAGGGGAGATCATGCTTTTTCCCGTAATGCAAACCAGCATCCCTCCCAAGACGCGAAATTTACGGATGGAAAGCGGTCAGCTTGCCTTTAACTGCTGCGAACCGCCCATCAGAAGCATGGCGGCGGCTTTCACAATATTGCCGCAGTCCTCACAGAGATAGGCGTAATATTTCAGACTGGAGGGACGCTGCTCAGAAACCTGTGCCATCGTCCAGCCCTTATTGACGCCGGTGGTCACGACCAGCTCCGCAGCTTCCTCTTCCGTCATCAGCGAAAGGATCTCGTCCACCGTCATATCGTCCGAATATTTCGGTGCAGCCACTGTCGATGCCGCTGCCGGCATATCGACCACGACAGGCTTCACCGTCTGCGCTGTTTCAGCCCGCTCCGTGACCGCAGGCTCCGCTGTTTCCGAAGAAATCTCCTGCGCCTTTTGGGGCATAACCGGATCAGGCTCAGAAGCCGCAGTTCCGCCACTTAATGCCTGCAGCAGACTCATGGCGTCTGAAACGCTTTCCGTCTGCTGGGCGGGGGGAACCACCTGCTGATTTGCGCTGGGCGTCTTTGCCGTCTCCTGCGGTTGAACCTCTTGCGGTGTAGGCACTGCCTGCACCGGATGATTTTCACCGACAGACGTTTCTCGCTGCGGCGCTGTGGTTCTATTTACCGCCGGAGCAGTCTCCTGACGATTTACAGCGCCCGTTGCGACTTCCTGTTTTCCATCGGCCTGTGCATCTACCACCGCAGAGGGGTTGATCTCACAGAGCTGGATGCCGAAGCCTGCATTATCCAGCGCCGTTTTCAGTGCCGCGTCCTGCGCGGCCTGCACATAGCGTCCGGCGGGAGCCTGCGCCTTTTCCACCGCCGCAGTGAAATTGGCGATTGGCTGGTTATCCTCTCTGGACAGAAATACCTGCGCCTCATAAACGGCGATTTGGTCTGTGATCCGCAGCCGGTTCAGCAGCATTTTTCCATTGGGGCAGGCCAATCGGAACCAGAGCCGCTGATAGCGCGGCTCCAGTTCGATTCCGCCACTGGCATTTCTTTTCAGAAAGCGCAGCGGGTCAAAGCCCTGCACCCTGCGAAGCTGCTGTACGGCGGGGATCGCCTGGGTCAGCATGATTCTTTCTCTGGACATGGTTTGATACTCCCTTCATAAAATAAATAAGAGATGACTGTGCGTTTTTTTGCACATTCATCTCACATTAACTGGCACGCTGCCATTCTTCGCCCTCTTCGTTACGGAGAGCCTTGCGCGTGACTGCCTTATAGTAGAGGGCGATGCGTTCGCCCAGCATGGTATTGCGTTTTCCTTTTCGGCTCCGATGGATCGCCATATACAGCGCCCGTTTCTCACCCACCAGCAGCACACGACGCTTGGCACGGGTGATGGCCGTGTAGAGAAGATTCCGCGTCAGGAGCACATTATGGGCAGCCAGCAGTGGAATAATGACCGTATCATACTCGGAACCCATGCTTTTATGGATCGTAATGGCATAGGACAGCTCCAAATCATCCAGAAGCACCTGCGGGCAATCCATATAGCGGCCGTCAAACTCGATCACGACATTGGTGCCGCTAATTTTGCGGATCGTGCCGATGTCACCGTTGAAAATACCCTCGCCGACCTGCTTGCCGGAGCGGTCATACAGCTTGATGTCGTAATTATTCCGCATCTGCATCACGCGGTCATTGAGGCGGAATATCTTTCCGGCGTACACGATCTCCGGTGTCTCCGGCGATGCGGGGTTGATCTCCTCGCGGATAGCTTCATTCAGGCTGTTGACCGATGCCTCGCCCTCGGAGCGGAACGGCGATAAAATCTCCACCTGCTCAATTCCTTTTGCGGCGATCTGCTCCCGGTAAAGCTCACGAATGATGCCGGCAGTCTCCTCCTGGCTCTCTGCCTTATGAAAGGCAAAGTCCTCACCATAGTAGAGCGTCGTTTTGCCCTCGTTGATAAAACGGGCATTGTGGGCGATCAGGCTGTCCTGTGCCTGACGGAAGATCTCGTCCAGCACCGTGACTGGCACGACGCCGGAGCCGATCAGCTCGTGAAATACATCACCGGCGCCCACACTCTCTAACTGGTCCGCGTCACCGACCAAAAGGACTTTGGTGCCAGGGCGCAAGCGTGAAAAGAGCTGATGGATTAGCCACATATCGACCATGGAAGTTTCGTCCACGATCAGGAGCCCTGCTTCCAGCGGCTTCCGTTCCCGGTCTTTCTTGGATTCCGAATCACCGTGAAGCCCCAGGATGCTGTGGAGCGTCTGTGCTTCATCGATCCCCGTTGCCTCCGCCATACGCCGGCTCGCCTTACCTGTGGGCGCTCCGAGTACGATCTTCTGCCGCGGATAGAGCTGACGGTACACTTCGATCACCGTTTTCAGAACCGTGGTCTTGCCGGTGCCGGGGCCGCCTGTGATAATGGACAGGTTATGCCGGAACACCATTTCCACGCCTTCTGACTGGCGTTTGGACAGGTTGAGCCCTAAGCTATTCTTTACTCGCTCCAACGGCTGCGCAATGTCCACCACCGTCGGCTTTGCCAGAAACAGCTCTACCGCTTTCTGTGCGGTTTCGCTCTCCTGCAGGAATTGCTTGGGCAGATACACATTGCCGTGGTTCGATACCACCTCATCCTGCCGGATCATGGCAGACAGCTCCTGTTCGACCTGGCTCATGGGGACGCGCATCTGCGGGAGGGGTATCCGCTCATTGAGCAGCTGCATAGCCGCTTTGAGCAAAGACTCCGCCTCCAGATAGAGATGCCCGTCCTTTGTCCGTGCGTCCTCCAGCGCATAGAACAGCGCACCGTGAACACGCTTCGGATCACGCAGATCTCCACCGGATTTTTGTACGATGGCGTCAATCCTCTTGAAGCCGAACCCCGGCACCTGGCAGAGATTGAAGGGACTCTGTCTCACGATGTCTGCACAGGCAGGGCCGAAATGCTGATAGATCTTCTGCGCGGTCGTCGGCGTGACCTTGAACGGGGCCAGCAGGGTCATCAGGACACGCATCCGGCTGGTTTCCGCATAGGCGTCCTTGATCTCTGCAAGCCGCTCCTTTGTAATACCGCGGATCTCAAGAAGCCGGTCTGGCTGATGTTCCAGAATCTCCAGAGCGTTGACACCAAACTTTTCAATGATCGCGTCGGCTGTCTTCTCTCCGATCCTTTTCAGCAGACCGGAGGCAAGATAATTGCGGACGCCCTCCAATGTGGGCGGCACGATCTCCTGCCAATGATCGACCTGAAGCTGAAGCCCGTATTTTCCGTCCTTCCACTCTCCATCCATCTCGATCTTCACCGTATCCGTCTGCGGCAATTCGATGCCAACGGCAGTGAAGCGGATCAGGTGGTCATGATAGCGATAGGGGCTTCGGGCCTCTGTGGGTACGCTGCTGTCCTCCGTTTTCATCCGAAGAACAGAATATTTGCTGGACGCATTGAAAAACAGTACCTTGTCCAGTGCTGCAACAATGCTCACAGCACATCACCTCCGTTTCTTTTCACGCTGCCTGCAAAGCAGCTTTTTTCACATGGAATCTTCGCCATTCGGACACCGTGACATACTGATCGTAAATGTCAGGGTGCTCGTCCTTCAGCCGTTCCAGGGCATCCTTTGATATGCCTGCAGAGCGCACCGGATTGTAGGTTATGGTGTAGCTCTCCGCAGAGCCGTTATACACGGCGGTGCAGCTTGTTCCCATTCTCTCGATGAGCATACCCTTCAACCGCTTGATGTCCTTGTCCAGCTTGCTCACATCAGCCGACAGCGCCTTTTTCTGCTCTTGCAGGGAGAGAAGCATGGACAACTGTCCAAACTGCGTCTGTCCCAACAGCACAGGCGGCGCGTCCTTGTCCGCGGGCCCCAGCTTTCGCCGCAGGCTTTCGAGGATCAGGTCACCGTCCGCTTCCACATAGGGAGGCGGCGTTTTTGTGAGGACATGATTCTCCCAGAAGTCCCGTTCCAAAGCAATCAGTTCTTCTTCATAGGCCATGTCACGGTCGATACGGCGGATGATTGCCTCGTCTTCCGAATTTCCGTAAAGGCAGCAGAAGTAGACCCGGTCAATGTTCATGACCGCCATGTAGTGCCGCCCCTGCGATTCGTAGTAGATAGGAACGATTTCCTCGCCGTTGTACCACCAGTTGTCCTTGGCGTTATAATTCGTGGTTTTGATCTCAAGGATGGCTGTTGTACCGTCCGGCAGTTCCACCATATAATCCAGATCCGCCAGCATCCAGGGATACAGCGGGTGCTGGAACATGAATGGCCGGCGGTAGATCTTATAGCCCGTCTTATGAGCGAAGATCTTGGCTACCAACGGTTCCAGCAGAGTTCCAACCTCCAACTGGACCCAGTTTTCGGCATCGTCTGCCGTGACGATATTCAGCTTGTCATAGTAGAGATCCCGTCCGGTACGGA
>DXUR01000011.1 GCA_019417795.1 Clostridiales bacterium
ATCGAGCTTGCCAAGCGGTACGGTTTGAAAGTGCGGGTCAAGCGATATTAAGGAGACAGAGATATGTTAGTCATTAAGAAAATATGCGATTACACAATTCCGATATTTGGGAACAAGAGAGTTCTCCCCTATGCAAAGCTACTTGTTTCTGATGGTATTACAGAAAAGTTAAGGCCGATCATAGATGATGGCGGAAGACAGTACATCACGTTCAACCGAAAGAGATACTACATCAAGAATGCTGGGAGCCTCTATTCTCCCCACTATGTTTTTGCCGATGAACGGAACCCCTGAAAGGAGCACTTGGGAATGACAAGAATCGAAAAAGAAACAATCATTCGTGCTCTGGAGCAGCACGCGAAATCCCAATCTGATATCGAACAGAATGCAAGGGAGCGCGGGGAACCAGACTTTGCTATTAAGGCAGGCCGTGAGAAGAATGTGGCTGTCGGTCTGGTGAGTGTGTTCCAAGGTATTTTGGATAGCCCGAGTGGAACCGTTAAGATTTGAGTATAAGGAGGTAGCAGTGTGAAGATTACGGTTGCTGTCATAACCCCACAGGATTACGAAAAATTCAATGCCGTCGGAATGAACGCCGAGGCGTGTCTGGCAGACTGTGTAAAGCTGATATGCCAGGATGACGCCGGACACGTGGCAGAGTCCTTCATGAAACAGGATGAGTTCGACCGGCTGGGGCTGGCCTATATCGAACAGTACGCAAAGCTGGAACACTCTGAGGTCTGCGACGAGTGGTTTATGAAGTGTTCTCAAAATTCCTGGTACAACGATCTGGAACGCAATCCTGAGAAAGTCATCAAAGTTATGTTCGTCGGCATCGAAGACGGAACAGGCCGAGAGGTTTACCGGGGTGTCGAGACACATCGTTACTATCTGCGCGAGGTACACGCCAATCAGCGTTTTGCCAAGTGGTATCTGTGCGGCGAGCGCCGAGTACCGGAGGATGGTAGAGAGCCGAGACCCAACCTGATTTTCCAGCTGGGAGATCAGACGGAAAAGGTCGTGTATGATGACTGGAACGGCGTTGCTGCCTATAAGGAACAGTTCAACAAAAACTTTCGGGCGGAAGGTTAGCAAATAACAGCTTTATTTACGTAATTAGAATAACCAAAAAAAATATAGGAGGTATTAAAAAAAATGGGGACTCGGAATTTGACAGCGGTTTACCTGGACGGGCAGTATAAGGTGGCACAGTACGGTCAGTGGGACGGCTACCCGGAAGGTCAGGGCATAACGGCGCTCACCTTCCTTCGGGGCAAGATGGATCTGGAACTGTTTAAGGAAGCGTTGCGGAACTCGTCCTACATCCCCAGTGAGGAGCTTACTGCTCTCTGGAAGCAATACGGGGCAGACGAGAACGGATGGATCACGATGGAAGACTCGGATAGGATGATGGAAGATCATCCTGAGTTTAGCCGTAACACTGGCGCGGGCATCCTTGAAATGGTACAGAACCATTCAGATGGCATGAAGCTCCAAGACAGCATCAATTTTGCCGCTGACGGTCTTTTCTGTGAGTGGGCGTGGGTGATCGACCTGGATGCGGGAACATTTGAGGGATACTGCGGGTTCGGCCAGACCCCTTTGGCCGAGAATGACCGCTTCTACTTCCTGCGGGATTTGGAGAAGGATAACGGGTATCACGGTGTCCGGCTGGCAGCAAAGTGGAACCTGGACGCGCTTCCGACCGATGAGGAATTTCTTGCCGCATTCAAAAATGATGAGGAGGAGGAAACGCCTACGTTTTAATGGTTAGCAAATAGTAGTTTCATTCTGAAAATGTAGTGGTCTGGGAGGCTCCACTATAAAAAGCCTCACCCCATAAAGTGAGGTGGCTGATATGGAAATCCTCTTTGGGCTTGTCATCGTGGTCGTGAAGCTGATTTTGGAACACGTGGCCGTGAGGCACGCCAACAAATACTCCGATACCGTTGTTCGTAGATACAACAAAAATGAAAGTGAGGAAGAAAGATGAGTTTGATGGAGAAGTTCTCCGCCGTCGAGATCAAGGCGGACAACAGAATTTCCGAGGATGACAAGGCGTTTTGTCTCCGCCAGCAGGAAGCCTTTGATAAGGCTGGGCCGGCGCTCCAGAAGGTTGCTGAGGCGATGGCCGCAGCCAAGGCAGAGCAGGCTGGAATCCTGACCGCAGACGAAGACTTTATTGACCGGTATGTGGGCGGTGATTGCGACGTAGACGGTGTTTACAACACCATGAAGAAGAGAAACCGCACATTCATTTCAACTGTCGTCAATTATTTTAGCCGCAAGTACAGTGTTGAGCTGAACGAGCACGAGATTGAGGAGCATCTCATTCCCACCGGCCCGAAGGAGCCGAATTTGCCCTGGGGTGGATACAGGAGCATGAGCGAAGACGAGATCGCCTCTTATCGGCAGGAGCTGGACGCCTATAAGGTCGAAAAGAATAAGTTTGAACAGTCCTTGCGTACTCTCCCTCTCCGGTATGAACAGGTCGTGGATGAGATCTTTGTGCAGCTGGGCGGATTCTCATTCCAGGAGCGAGCCATGAATGAGTTTCTCCGGTTGTGCTGGGATACGTCTCATCACAGAAACTGGCGTTCTGATCAGTATGAGGAAGAGTTCGAGATCAAGAACGATGTGCTCCGTCTGACTGGATCGTGGGTATATTGTGATGAAAACAAGTGGATGAGCAACCCTGTCCCCGAGTATAAGCCCAGCCAGTCCTTGACGACTATTCTGGATGCGCTGGTGCATTACGAGGTTGGAAAGTTCAAGGGTGGCGCACAGTGGTTCCCGGAGCTTTTCAAGTACGATACCAAGGAAAACCAGTTTGAGATCGCGTACATGAGCAAGATCAAAAATATCAAGCTGTTCAAAAATGGCCGTGTGGATATCAAGTTCCGCAGTGCCGCTTTTGTTCAGGAGTTTGTGGAACAGTATTTGAGGAGGAATCCGGCATGAAGCTGACAAAGAAGCAGCTCTCCGCCCTACAACGGATTGTAGGGCGGGAGCAGACCCGATATGACGAAATCCAGTCGGAGGCTCTGGCTGGTGTTCATCCCAGCGAGAAGCATTTTGCCATAACAGATGGAACTATGGTGGTGCTGTTTGCGGAACAGCCCGAGGGAATCCCCGTAGGTGATCGGACGGAAACGTATGATAAATACGTTCAGGACTATCTCAAGGACGCGAACGCTTCGTTGGTTGTTTCGCCGCCCACTGTGGATGATTGCAAAAAGATCATCCGTAAGTGGAGAGGTATGAAGAATTTGGGGAATCCTCTTTTCCCGAAGATTACCGTTACCACCAAGGACGAGAACGATGCTCCTATGACGAGTTACTTCGACGCCTATCGCTATCTGGACATTTTGGAGGCTGTTGGGCCGTATCGTAACATCTATATGGGGAGCAGCGACACAATACGGACTCCGTATCCGTGCTTGCTGGTGTATAAGCGGTGCGGGCGTGACGAGCAAGATAGTGTCAACTGGGATGAGCCGGCATTTCTGCTGCCGTGCCGTCCTTGACAGGAGGATGATGTTATGAGTTTTGAAGGCGCACTTGAAAAGCTCTTGTCTCTGGGCATCTATAAATGTCTCGCAGAACGAGTTTTGAGAACTGTTTGCAAAACAGGAAGAAGCATGGACGTTATGGTAGGGAACGAGAATTATCGTATCAATGCGGTATATTCGGGTGAGAAACGCGAGGATACGAAATTCTGGGGACTTGCTACAAGCAACTATACTTTCGATGTGGGGAGAGTTTGACATGACCAGACGGAAAGTGATTTTCTGGAACGATCTGAATGACAGCTACATCGTTTCCGAGGAATATAACGGCGACAAGGCTGAAATGGAACGCTTCGGCCTTGGAGCCTGCGACCATACTTGGCCTGAGTTTATGGAGGCTATGAGCAGTGTGAGCAACCTGGCGGACTTCCTCAAGGTGATCTCCTACATCACTGCCAGTTACCATGCTACTGTCAATGGCGTACCTCTCCCGGAGCAGGCCAATAACCTGCCTGGGTCACGGTTGAATGTCGTCCATAGCCATAAGGAGCTGTATAACTTGGTTGGCGACATGGATGAGGTGTGGGAGGTCACGCGGAATATCTCTGGCGCTCATCTGCTGGACGTGTCCACCATCGCTCCCAAGCCCAAGCAGGTCTGGGACGGAAAGGAAGTCATAGATGAGGATGACTTTGACTACGCCACCGCAAAACCCGGTGACTTTGTGACTCAGGCTGTAGTGGACAATGCAATGGATTGTCTGCCGCCTGTTTGTATGAGTGCCCGGTGCTCCCAGATGGGCGAGCCGTACTCCAGCAAGCTGGATGAAAAGGCTGGCAAATGGAGAGACACCTACACCACCTTCCGTAAGGTCGGCGGAGAATGGCCGAATGGTATTTGGAAATACTGCGGTCACTGCTTCCGAGGTGAAACGGTGGAACGGGGCAAAGAAATGGCTCATATCCAAAATCTTCTCGCTACTGTTGAGAGATAAGGTTAGCATCCGTCGTCTCCAACCTGTAATTAAGGTGGGAGACGAAAATTTTGGAGGTGTTCATTTTGAAACGGTTCAAGGTGCAAACCGCAGACGGTCACACTTTGTTGCTTTACTATCCCACCCAAGAGAAAGCCCAGGAGAGCTACCCGGACGCCACAATTACGGAACATACCGATCAATCTCATGTGGAGTACATTGAGCGGATGCTTGCTGCCGCCGACGATTGTAAAACGGCGGAACGCAAAGGTTCTACCGTTTATCTTCTCAGGTTTAATACTTCGGCGGGTATCTGCTTGGCAATGCTTTCCAGAGATATCAGCGACGGAATGTGGTACGACTTGTGCCAGTATCAGTTCTGGAAGTCCGGGGCGCTGATCGCTCCAATCACGAAGACCCTATCTAATCCGGCTGCGTTTTGCAAACAGTTTCTTTTCCCGAAATCGGAATATGAAGTGCTTTGCGCAGGCGGCAAGCTACCCAAGCCGGAAGAAATCAGAGGCGTTAGGAAATTCGCTTCTGTCTCTTTTGAGGGAATATGTCAGTGCCAGCTATTCCTGAAAGATGACGACTTATATATCAAGCACAACGACTACTTTTCGGAAACTCGCTCCATCGGAAAGATTGATCCGCGCACCAACATGGAGGAACGGGTACTGTATATTTGCCACGCATGGCTGAGGATTACCAATTTTGTACCATTGGTAAAACTCCTGAACGACGTAGAGATTTCCGCTACTGTTTGGCCTATGCTTCGGGACTTCCATCAATGGCCGGCGGGCGAATATAACATGGAGTGGAACCGATTTTTGGAGGGTGTAGCGAGGGCTACAAGAAACTATCTGAGCAAAGAGGAGGCAGGTTATGGAACAGAGAACCTGTAACATCATCATGTGCTGCAAGGGGCATTGCAAACTCGCGGGTGAAAATGCTCCGCCGTTGGAGGCTATCGCTGTATACATGAGCGCTGAGTGCGCTTGCCCGAAGGAAGACTACACCGGAAAGCTGATGGAGACGATTTTGAGAGAGGCGCTGTTTGATTATATGGCAGGCGCGGACAAGCCTGGATATGAGCTGCGCCAGCTTCTTCAGCAATATGCCACACACGACCCCGATCTTTCGGAGCGTATCTACACCCTATTCCAGTTAGCCCGAGTGAGAGACGATAACGGGTATATCAATGGGTTTACGGATGAACTGCTCCGGCAAAGTGAGATTGATCTTGGAACCTCCAGAGACAGTATGCCCTGTCTTTTGGATGAAAAGAAGATCGTCAACTATCCTTGTTCTCGCGCCTGCCCGCTTTTTGGAGACTGCGTTACAAAGTGGTATCAGGTAAGAAAAAGAGCCTGACCGGTTAGCAAGTCCCCTTTTCTCTCTGTAATAGAAGTGAGGGGCGCGGTTCTGAGAGGACTCCGCACAAAAGCCTCTCTCCAGAAAAAAAGAAAGAGCAGGTGAAAGAATGAAGTATCAATACCTTAACGAACCGATCCCCCAGGAATCCCGACAGGAGCTGAACGACAAGATCCTCTATTTGGTGGATCAGGATTTGGCCGAACAGTCTGGAATCTCCCGCGAGGATATCTATAATGCCTATACCGGAGACGGTGGATTGCATGGCCTGAAACGCTCTGACTTTGCCAACTATCATGAGTATGCGGAGGCTAAGAAGGAGATCGAGAACGGTCAGTTCTTTACGCCTCCCGCTCTTTGCCAGTTTATCATGGAGGCGCTGTCCCCTGCTATGGACGAAACGGTAGCAGACCTCACCTCTGGCATCGCCAACTTCTGTAACTTCATGCCGTTGGAGGCAAACTTCTACGGCTGTGAGTTGGATATCAAGTCCCACAAAGTAGCGCACTACCTTTACCCCACCGCTAATCTGGAGCACCGTGATATCCGTTTCTATCAGCCGGATATGCGGTTTGACTATGTGGTGGGCAACCCTCCGTTCAATCTGAAATGGGAGACGGAGGATGGCGAGATCATTTCTCAGATGTACTACTGTTTGAAAGCGGCGAAGCTGCTGAAGCCTCTGGGCATTATGGCGATTGTGGTACCGGCGTCTTTCCTGGCTGACGAATATTTGGACGGCGCAAAAATTTCCGAACTGGCAAAATATTTCTCTTTCCTGGGTCAGGTATCCATCCAGAAGGATGCGTTCAAATCTCTTGGCGTGGATAGCTACGCTACCAAGATACTCTTTTGGCAGAAGAAGCTGGACGCTGCCGACAAGGGAGAACCTTATGCTCTGAATAGCGCCAACTGGTTCAATCTGACCGACATGAATAATGCGGCAGGACTGCTTGAGATCGTCCGTAAGGAAATCGTTGCCCCGGCCAGAGAGCGGATGCGGAGCAATAGCGCCCGTGTTAAACTGGCGTCGATGGGCGGAAGCGATAATGCGTTCGAGTATGAAGTGCGGAAGCTGATGTTCCATATCAAGTCCAACCCCAAACTGATAGACAAATATGCCAAGTGTCAGGAATACCTCTACAAGTTCCGCCATCAGGAACAGCCCAAGGACATGAAGTATGAGGAATGGGCAAAAATTCGTATCACAGAAGCTAAGGTATTAGCCTATCTTCGTCGTGTTATCAAGTCTCAGCATAAGAAGCCCAGTCAAGATGTGGTACGGCTGGTCAAGCAGGATGGTGGCCTGATTTACAAAGGGTACAGCAAAAAGGCGCGGAATAGCATGAGCGATGGCATGAAGCAGCTCGTCCCCTTCTATGCCCTTGCCTCTGGACAGGCGGATGATGTAGGTTTTGAGCAGTATGCCTGCCTTATTCGTCGCAAGCAGCGCGACTATGAGCGAGAGACGAAACCCTTTGCCGAGATGGAACAGGACGCCGGGATTGCTCAGTTTCTGGATGACTTCACCGTTTACGACAATGAGAATGAAGAGTGGATTCATCTTAATGATACCCAGAAGCACGACCTGAACCTTGTTCTTCAGAAACACTATCATCTGTTACAGTGGGAACAGGGCGGCGGCAAGACACTGGCCGGCATCTCCACAGGCCGGTATCGGATGGAGCGTCAGGGCGCTCGTAACGTTTGGGTAGTGTCCACTGCTATCTCCATCAAGAACAACTGGGATCTGGTGTTCAAAAACTATGGCATGACCAACTACCGGATGATAAAGTGCCTCGCCGATCTCGACAAAGTACAGGATGGGGAGTTCGTTATCATCACCCTGAATATGCTTACCAAGTACCGTAAGCAGATCAAGCGCCATATCAAAATGCGGAACCAGAACGTGTGCTTGGTGTTCGATGAGTCCGACGAGATGACCAACCCGGATAGCAAGCGCACAAAGGCTGTGTTGGATTGTTTTCGGAGAGTACGGTTTAAGCTGGAAATGACCGGCACTGTCACCCGGAACAACATCTCGGAATGTGCGCCTCAGCTTGAGCTGCTTTATAACAACTCTTATAATATGCTCTCCTGGGCAGAAGATTTGTATTGCTATGAGAAGGATGACTGTGAGGAATATCTGAACTGTTCAAGTAATCCTTACTACGGCCAGCCCTTCCCTGCTTATAAAGCTGGATACAGTCTGTTCGCTGAATCCCATCTGCCTGAGCGGATCACCGTTTTCGGAGTGGGTAAGAAAACCCAGGACATTTACAATGCGGATGTCCTGAACAAGCTCCTCTCTTACTCGGTCATCACCCGGACTTTCGCGGAGATCACCGGCAAAGAAATACGTAGACTTCATCAAACCCCAGTTTCATTCGCTCCTGCAGAGCGTGAAGTCTATCAAAAGGCCATGGAAGAGTTCTTCTCCATGCGCCAGCGGTACTTCGCTCTTACCGGGAATAGCCGCAAGGATAGCATGATGGCACTGATCCAGCAGATCACTCTGCTGCTCCGTATCTCTGCTGCACCCAACACTGTGGAGGAATACGACAGCCTGGATACGCCGGTCAAAATTCGGAAGGTTTGTGACATGGTGGGCGAATGGAAGGATGAGATTGTAGTTATTGGTGTCCGCCATAAGAACGTGGTGGAAGCATACGCCAATGAAATCCGCAGAAGATTCCCGGATCGGAAGCTGTTTGTCGTGACCGGCTCTACCACCACTCTGGCCGGACGCCGGAAGCTGAAAAATACTCTGAAAGAAAGCGGAAACGGCATTCTCCTTTGTACCCAGCAGTGCCTCCCCTCCTCTGTCAACTTTGAGTTCGTCAACAAAGTTATCATCCCGGAGCTGCATTACAACAATGCACGGATGAGCCAGTTCTATATGCGGTTTGTTCGCTTCACCTCTACGGACTGGAAAGACATCTACTTTGTTACTTACTCTGGAAGCATTGAGTCCAACCAGATGCAAATGGTGCTCGCCAAAGAGAAACTGAACCTTTTCATGAAGGGGCAGGACGTGGATTTGGATGAGGTGTACGACCGCTTTGGCGTGGATTATGACCTGATGAGCCTGCTGATGTCTCGTGAGGCAGACGAGGACGGAAACTTCAAAATCTCTTGGGGAGAGCAGAAGATCAGCTAATAATAAAACCGCCCTCTTCGGAGGGCGGTTCATTTAGGCCATGTACTTACTGCGGAATATACGAAGCATTCCGTTTTCCCATGCCGTTTTGACATGGCTTCTGCACCATTTTGTGTATCGGTCGAATTGAAGTGCTGCCGCTTGATTGGACAGCCCGTATGTTGCCTTGATCTCAGAAGCGGAACGGATACCCATTTCACGCAGGATAGGGAGCGGAGCAAGTAAATTCCAGGCAAAGTAGTCTGCCTCGCTCTCGAACTGGTCATAGAAGCCCCTTTGCTCATTGTAGGCGATTTCGGCTCCCTCTATGATTTCCAGATGCCCTATATAGATATGGCCGATCTCATGTGCCAAAGTCCACCGGATACGGCCAGCGTTCATTTCAGCATTGTAGAGAATAAGATAACGGTTTGTATCTGGATCGTAGTGCGTCGCTCCAGAATTGCTTTTGCATAGAACGGCAACGTCTTGGACAGTACATCCAGTGACTTCGGCCATTTCCTGATACGACAAAATGCGACAGCTTTTAGGTATGCACTGCAAGAGCAGTTCAGGTTGGATAGGATAGGATACAGAATCCATGTTCTGGTAAAGCTCCAAGACCTTACGCTGTACAAAAACGCTCCTCACTATTTCGCCCTCCTTTCGCTACACGGAGACATCATAGGTGCATATTATAACTTATTCCGTGTCCAATAAAACGGGCTTCTTCCGCTGCGGATCATTCTCATCGGAAAAAGCGTAGTCAAATCCGATTTTCAGAATGCCCATCATGCGGTTTCTATCCTGCTCAGTCATGCGCTCTCTGGCTCGCTGGAGGGTAATATAGTCAGGGTCGCCGAGCATGGTATCAGCGGTAGAGCGCACATTAGAAGCACCTACCAGGTAGTCAATGGAGACATGGAAATACTCAGCAATCTTGGAGATTTTATCAATGGTTGGAGAAGTAGAGCTTTTCCACCTCCCAATGGAATATTGGCTCATACCAAGTTCGGATTCCAGTTTGTTGATTGTGATGTTATTTTCAGCACACAATTCTTTAATCCTTGTAAAAATGACAGAGTCCATAACGCAACCTCCAAACAGAGAATTTGAATGTCACGAATTTTTTCGTGAAAAGCACTTGACAGCACGAAAGTAAGCTGGTATAGTAAATACCAGACACGAACATATTCGTGAAGTTAAGTACATCATATCACACGTTTTCAGTTTAGTCAACCTAATACTTATTTGGAGGCGCGTAAAAATGCACATCGTAAACAGTATGGCAGCAAACTTCGGCAAATATGATTTGGATGTCAGCGCCGTGGGGATGCGGAGTATCAGCGAGACGGATATTAAGCTCCCGTACACTGGTGCTCTCCCCGTACAGATGTCAGCGTCCTCTGGTGCCTATGTCTACCTCAACGTCCAGCTGGCTCAAGGCGCACGCCTGGTTCTGGTTGCGCATGGGAAGGGTAAGGATATCAAGCGTCCTCTCGAAGCGTCCAGTGAAGAGATTATCGCTTTGCTGGATGGGTTTTTCAAGCAGAACCAAGACGCTACCGGCCTTGCTCAGTATTGGCTCGGCGTGTGGCAAGCTCATTATACGGAATGGAGAAAGATCGTAACCGGCCCGGATCGGCTGCTGACAATCCTCTCTTCCCTGTCCGTAACGGATCGTGAGTTCCTGAGTAAGCACATGATGGACGTGCCGGCGGCAGAGTGAGGTGAAGCGGATGTCCCCGAAAAATTTCGCAAATAATTTTCTTGTTTGCTATTGACAATCTCAGCTACGTATGTTAAGATAGCAACATAGAAAATGATTTGAACGGATTGGAGAGGGGAATATGATCCGTAACAAATTCTTTGAAGACCCAGACGGCGGCTATGCTAAGGTAGGCGTCAAGAAAAATTTTGATATCGCCTGGAAAAAGGTTCTGGCCTATGAAGAGCAGACAGGCCAATCGCTGGACAATGGCTTTACTAAGGAACAGTATGTGTCCATGTTCAACTCCATGAGAGTTCGTCACACCAGCATTTTCTTTAACTACAAAAGCCATGTGATGAGCTATGTGCGATACCTGATTGCCAATGGCGTGCTGCCGACAGAACAGGAACGCATTTTGGCCTCCGTCACTGTGGACGACCTGAAAATCAACGAGATCAGTGGAGTGCAATACTACAAGAACTTGGGTATGCTCCACCAGGCAATCCAGGATTCCATCAAAGTGTCCGAGTGCTACGATGAAACCCTGTTCGACCTGCCCGCTGTAATCCTTTATCTGGCTTGGTTTGGATTGACCGAAGAGCAGATCATCAACTTCCCCAAGGAAGATGTGTTTGATGACGGCGTGATGATAAACGGTGAGAAGACCGAGATGCCGTTTGAAATCTTGCAGGTATTCAAGCGTCTGAGGGATGCAGAGGGATACTACCAGCAGGCCAGAGGCGTGATCTTCCGTGCCTATGTCTATTCAGAAAACCTGATTCGGACAGAGCGGAACAGCAAGATCAACGTCTCTAAGATGCAGGGTCTGGTAAATCGTCTGAATACCCTGATGGACGGTGCCTACTCGCTACGGTACAACGTAATCCACCAGTCCGGTATATTCTACCGTGCTCATCTGCTGGAATGCGAGAGTACCCAGTTCAATCTGGAAGACCCGGAGTTTGCGTCTAAGGTGCTCTGCGAGGATCTATCCAGTAAGGTCAAGCGTACTGCCCGAATCAGAGACTACAAGCTCTACAAGCAACTATTCTACTAAATGGCTTCGGCCATTTAGTTTTCGGATAGCAACAAAGAAAATTATTCTGTAAGAGGAGTGAAAGCAATGAGATCCCGTAAAAACGCCGTCCCCGTACCTGTCACCCGCGATCTCCTGCAGGAAAAGCAGACTGAGGTTGCTCGTCTGGCTCGTCAGGCAAGCGAGGCGGTAGACATCGTTACCAGAACGATGAATGAGCTGGAAGGTATCAACCAGCAGATTGACAACGACTTGGCTGAAATCGATGCCTATTCCAAGGAACTGGCCGCAACACGCGCCGCCATGTCCCAGCAGAGGAAGAACAATACCGCTATCATCGCCAACTTCGCAAAGCTCCTGGACACCAGCCCCGCAGAGAGCGTGAGTGAGTAATTCATCCGATTGCACGACCGGAGTATGAGGCGCTAACAGCAATTTTACAACAATCAAACTTTTACTTTGACTCAATGCGTCTCGTTGAAAAGCGTGGAGGGGTAATCCTAACTGGTAAGGAAACAGTTTGCTAAACTGTTAGTAACCCGCAAGGGTGTGTGGGTTCGAGTCCCATCCCCTCCGCCAAGCCGCAATAGCGGCGAACTCTTTATCACCTCCTCTCTCTGACGGCGGGAAAGACCGCTGACGGCTCGGAAAGACGGGCGACATGGGAGCGTCCGGTGGCAGCTTATAACGTGTAATCGACGGTGGACACGCACAGCAATTTTACCTTGAAAGTCTGCAAAACTTTTGCTTACGGTTCGACTCCGTAGCTCCTAAAAAAAACCGTCATCAATCTATAAGAAGGGTCGTGTGTGTCATGAAGAAGTTCCTGACTATCGTTCTGTGATTCAAAGTGATCGGCGACAGCGGCGTCCAGCGCCGGGTATGTGGAGGAAACCATGAATAGAACACGAGACAAGCCCTAAGTCATCTTCGGATGACAGTACAGTAATGAATGTGACGATGAATGGACAGTAACGAATTGGGGCACTAACAGCAACCATCAACATTACCTGCTTGTGGAAATGAGAATGTGTCCCGCACACGTGGCAAAGAGCCATTTTACGGATATAGCGGTTTCTGGGAGGTTTCCGTATTCGTATGCGTACAGAGCAACGCAGACAGCAATGAAAAAGCCTCCCACCATGCAAGGATAGCTCAGTTGGTAGAGCACCAGTATAAAAAAATGCGTAACGTTCCCCTCCCCCAGTTGCGCTAACAGCTATGTAAAAAGGGAACTGATTGTCGTGGGTTCGAGTCCCACTCCTTGTAACAAGCTACTTAGTGTAGTCACAAAAAAAGGAGGTGCAATAGACTAATGTTGAATATGGGTTTGCTTGTCTGTTGTTCCTTGCCGTATGTCATTATCTCGACCCCGATAATTTACAGTACGGTGAAAACCTGGTTCGCCGCCAGCCATAATAGTGCGGGAAGCCGAACCGATCGGTATAACTGTTTGCCGTATTATACGGCTGGGTTTGAGTAGAAAATGCACATAAGAGGGGTCATGCAAATAGCCCCGCTACGGCGGGGCGTACGCCAGGGTAGCTCAGTTGGTAGAGCGCGTACTAATGCGTATCTTGTTGAGACGCTTACAGCAACTTTCTATGGACTGTTAATCCCGTGGTCGTGGGTTCAAGTCCCACCCCTGGCACAAGCAGAAGCCGTCCCTGCTAATGGGCGGATAGGCATAGGGCTTTGGGATCGTTTATGTCTATGCTGACGGTAAACGCCAGATATTCAACCCAAATATCTTGAACTGGGTTGTGACGGCTCGGAAAGACGAGCTTCATGCGGCAGTGGTGAAGTGGTCAACACAGCAGCCCTATTACAATGCGAAACGAGGAGTTCCGCTAACAGCAATGTTCAAGGAAACCAAGCTGCCATTCGTAGGTTCGAGTCCTACCTGCCGCTCCATTTCTCTGGGCACAAACAGCAATAGTAAATAAAAGGTGTGTCCTGGGTATCTCAATATAGGAGGTAAGAGATAATGAGCAACTTTATGGATGGAATCAAGAGCACGCTGAATAACGAGTGCAATGTCTCTGTCACCGAGAACGGTGCAGTCGGCTTCCGTACTACCGGCAAGGCTCTCCTGGATCTCAATTTCGCTGTGGCATCTCTCCGTAGTGCCAGCGAACACGACATCTCTCAGCGCTTCACCAAGGCGTTCTTCGAGGACAAGCTGATGGCAATGAAATGGCTCTTTTATGCTCGTGATGTCCGTGGTGGCCTGGGTGAGCGTCGGCTGTTCCGTGCCTGCATGGTGCCTCTGGCGAAGGAGTTTCCCGAGTACGTCGCCCCTGTGGTGGCACTGGTGCCTGAGTACGGTCGTTGGGACGATCTGTGGTGTCTGCTGGATACTCCTGCGTGTGACTGCGTGACCGGTCTGGTCAAAGGGCAGCTTTATGACGACACCCAAAATGCGGCAGAGGGCAAGTCTATTTCTCTTCTGGCAAAGTGGATGCCTCGCTGTAAGACTTCTTCCAAGCAGACCCGGCATTATGCCCAGATCTTGCGGAAGGCTGTCGGCATGACCGAGCGCCAGTATCAGCATACCCTCGCCAATCTCTCCCGTTACCTGCTTGTTGTGGAGCAGCAGATGACCGCCAAGCAGTGGGAGGAAATCGACTATCAGCGTGTTCCCTCTCGTGCCAACCTGCAGTACAACAGCGCTTTCCTCCGTCACGACGAGGATCGCCGACGTGCATTCCTGGGTGCTGTGGAGAAAGGCGAGGCCAAGATCAACGCTTCTGTTCTCTTCCCGCATGACATCGTACATCGGTACGGTTATGCCGACAGCACCGACACCAATCTGGAAGTGCTGTGGAAGAACCTCCCCGATACGGTGCAGGGCTGTGGTAACACCATCGTGGTGGCCGACGGTTCTGGTAGTATGAGAGTGAGAGTCGGCAACACTGATGTGTCTGCGCTGGAAGTAGCAAACTCTCTGGCGATCTACTTCGCCGAGCGTTCTTCCGGTCAGTTCAAGGATCAGTACATCACCTTCTCTGAACATCCTCAGCTGGTCGATTTGAGCAGAGGCAAGAACCTTCGTGAGAAACTGCGGATCGCGGCTACCCATAACGAGGTTGCCAACACCAACATCGAGGCCGTATTCGACCTGATCCTCACTACGGCGATCAACAAGCACATGGATCAGAGCGATCTTCCCGCGAACATCCTTATCATCTCTGATATGGAGTTCGATGGTTGTGCAACCACCGGCGCAATCTCCCGTGATAGGTGGGGATATAGCAGAGTGGTCACTCCTACTCCCCGCCTGTTTGAGGTAATCGCCCAGCAGTATGCGGAAGCCGGGTATCAGATCCCCCGTCTGGTATTCTGGAATGTCAACTCCCGTAGCGGCACCATTCCTGTTAAGGAGAACAATCTGGGCGTTGCGTTGGTCAGCGGTTTCTCCCCCAATATCGCCAAGATGGTGATGAGCGGCCAGACTGATCCTTATGACTGCCTGTTGGAGGCCATCAACGCGGAGCGGTATCAGCAGGTGGACGATGCCCTTCGTCCTATTATCTCCGCATAAGCAACAAAGTAAACCATTAAGGAGGCTCAGAACGATAGAGTAGCAAGTAGCTGTCTACGCTCTGAGCCTCCTTTATCAAAGGAGTGAAATACGTGGTATATCTCGACAATGCTGCCAATGCTCCGGTTTTCCCGGAGGTTCTGGAAGCTATGCTCCCTTGGCTCCGACCCGATCATGTAGGCAACCCCGGAAGCCTCCATACCCAAGGTGTCAAAGCTCGTGAAGCTGTTGAAAATGCCCGCCGCCAGGTCGCCAAAATGATTGGTGCCGATCCCTCAGAGGTGTTCTTTACCTCTGGTGGCACAGAGTCGAACAATGCGTGGTTGCAAAACTTTGGCGGCGACTTGATTTTAACAACTGTTCTGGAACACGATTCGGTTCTGGAACCTATGTCTGCGCACTGTCATCGCCATTATATCAAAGTCCACAAAGATGGTAGCATAGATCTAAATGACCTGGAACGTTTTTTATCGGATGCCCATACTGCTGAGTCTAACTATTTACCTCGTGATGGACGTTCGACGGCTGTTTCTATCATGTGGGTAAATAATGAGCTGGGCACTGTCAATCCTATGAAAGAAATCGGAACCCTTTGCAAAAGGTATCATGCCGTATTCCATGCCGATGCTGTGCAGGCGGCAGGCCATGTGAATATGAACGTGAAGGACTGCGGAATTGACTTCTGCTCTATGTCCGGTCATAAGTTCGGTGCTCCTCTGGGTGTTGGTGTGCTTTATATCAGCAATTCTATCCGCAAATCCCCGTGGATTATCGGTGGAGGCCAGGAAAACGGAATGCGTGGTGGTACCGAGAACGTTCCGGGAATTGTAGGAATCGGCAAAGCAGCAGAAATCGTTACTGAACGCCTCCAGAACTGGAAGCTACGGTGGGGATTGCTCAGAGATACATTCTTAACTGATTTGGGGTTAAGAATGCCTGGGGAGTTCTATATCAACGGTGATAACGAGGACTATTCTTCTAACATCATCAGCCTGACCATCCCTGGTGTCAACAGTGAATCTCTGCTTCTTCTGTTGGATCAGCTGGATATCTACCTTTCTGCTGGTTCTGCGTGCAGTGCTGCCAGTGCTAAATCCTCCCACGTTTTGCGTGGCATTGGAATGTCTGATGAAGATGCGGCCTGCACTGTGCGTATCTCAATGGGATTCGATACCACTGTTGATGATATGCGAGAAGCAGCAGAGACTATTGCGGAGGTCTCTTATAAGCTGAAATCTATGTATTCTTAATTAGCAACAAAGTAAATTAACAAGGAGTGAATATAATGTACTGTGCCTATGTTACCAGGATTCATAATCTGAGGAAGCATACCAACGCCGACCGGCTGCTCTGTGGCGAATGCTTCGGCAATACGGTGATTGTGGATCTCGGCACCGACCCCGATCAGCTGGGCGTGTACTTCCCTACCGATGGCAAACTCGGTTTGGAGTTCGCACAGAAGAATGACCTGCTGCGGCGCAAGGATGAGAACGGTGCTCCGGCTGGCGGATACCTTGACCCGGAGAAGCGGAATATTAAGGCCCTCAAGCTCCGGGGCGAGAAGAGCGACGGCCTGTTCCTCCCTCTCTCCTGTTTGGCTTCTTTTACCGATATCAAGAAGCTCCAAGAGGGTGACACGATCTCTGTGTTGAACGGCATCACTATCTGCGAGAAGTACGTACCCGCCGTCAAACGTTCCTTCGGTAGTGGGGGGGGTGGTAATCGTGTTCGTAAGCGTTCTGATCCTATCTCCCCGCTCTTCCAAGAACACGCTGACACGGAGCAGTTGGCCTACAACCTCTCCGCATTCCATGCCGGAGATCTGGTAGAAGTTACCCTGAAAATGCACGGAACTTCTCAGCGTACCGGCTATCTGCCTGTATTGCAGGGCTACAAATATCGGAACGGTATGGAAAAGCGGCTCTATGAGAGTCGCAAGACCCCGAACGTGATTCGTTCCAAGATCAAGCGGGTACCCATCTATGACTGGGGCTACGTTACCGGAACCCGCCGCGTGGTTCTGGATACCTTCGATGAGGGAGGTTTCTACGGCAATAACGCTTTCCGCGAGAAACACGCCAAGGTCTTTGAAGGAAAGCTCCACAAGGGAGAGACGGTCTACTACGAGGTTGTTGGATTCACTGACGATGGTGCGCCCATCATGAATCCCGGAAACAACTCTAAGCTGAACGACAAGGAGTTTACCAAACAGTACGGTAAAACCACCACATTCAGCTATGGCTGTGCTCCCGATGGCAAGGAACATCCCAAGTCCGATCTTTTTGTTTACCGCATGACGATGACCAACGAAGACGGCGATGTAGTGGAGTATCCACCCGACTTTATGCGCTATCGTTGCGAACAGATGGGCGTCAAATATGTCCAGGTGTTTTGCCGCACTATCATCCCGGACTTCTACCAGCTCCCCGACGATGTTGGATCTCCGCAGGCAGTGAACGCCGGCGAGTATGTGAAGAAGCTGGCTGAGGATTTCTACGACGGCCCCGATCCTGTCGGTCATACCCATGTCCGGGAAGGTGTTGTGTGCCGCATTGTCAACCGTCCCAAGTTCGCCGCCTATAAGCATAAAAACTTTGCATTCAAGGCGCTGGAGGGGCTGATCAAAGACACCGCCGCCGCGCCTGATATGGAAGAAGCTCAGGATGTTGGAGAACAGAATGGATGAAAAGTCGTTCTTGACTTTATCAACAACTTCAAAGCTGGGCAGATATGGAGCAGTTCGACTCAAGCCTATACCGGAGAATGATCCGGGATTGTATCAAAAAGGAGCGATATGACGATGACGACTTTGATCCAGAATGAGCAGAAGCGCCAGAAGATTATGGCGCGGATGCGGGAACATCTGGTGCCCGTCTTGGAGCATTGCAGGGGAGGCTGGGTTGGCCTCTTCCTGCAAGGTTCTCAGAATTATAACCTTGACTATGAGGGTAGCGATATTGACACCAAGGCAATCATGTTGCCCAGCTTTTCCGATTTCGTGTTGAACGCCAAACCTCTCAGCACTACCCACATTATGGAGAATAACGAACACGTGGATTTCAAAGACATCCGCCTCATGTTTGACTGTATCAAGAAGCAGAATGTCAACTTTGTTGAGATCCTGTTCACCCCTTACTCCATCATCAACCCGGAGTATGCCGATCTTTTCCAGCCTGTTCTGGACGCTCGTGAAGAGATTGCCCGATACAACAACTACGCCGGGATGAACTGCATTATGGGTATGGCTCTGGAAAAGCAAAAGGCAATGGAGCACCCCTACCCTGCCACAATGGACAAGATTGAGGCATTTGGGTATGACCCGAAGCAGCTTCACCATGCTCTGCGGCTGCGGGAGTTTATGACCCGTTACGAAGCCGGCGAGCCTTACGCTGACTGTCTTATCAGTAACCAGTGTGATTATCTCAAAGAGGTGAAGCGCGGTTGCTACTCTTTGAAAGAAGCACGGGCACTGATGAGCACTGCAATTCAATCTATGACCGAAGACAAAAAGCGCTATATGGATACGGTGCCTGTTTCGATCAACCAGCACACCAATGAGGTACTGCAAAAGGCTACCGTTGAAATTCTCAAACGATCCTTCTTAAAGGAAATCCAAGGAGGAGAATGAGATGCCGATGTTTTACATGATGGTTGGCCTTCCTGGTAGCGGGAAGTCATTCACTGCCGAAAGCATCCCTAACGCCGTCGTCCACTCCAGCGATGCGATCCGTGCCGAAGTTCTTGGTGACGAGAACGACCAAACCCAACAGGACTTGGTTTTCCAAACCCTTCACAAAAGGGTTTTGCAGGATCTGGTGGATGGCAAGGATGTGGTGTACGACGCAACCAATATCAACTACAAGCGCCGTATCGGATTCCTTGATCGTGTCCGAGCGCTCCACAAACATGATTTGCGCACAGTATGTCTTTTCATGGCGACGCCCTATGAGGTGTGTTTGGAGCGCAACAATAATCGGGAACGTTCTGTCCCGGAGTCTGTAATCCAAAAGATGTACTTCAAATTCGATGTTCCCATGATGGCGGAGGGTTGGGATGAAATCAGGATCGTGGGTGACGAAGATCGCCACGACCAGATTGATACCCTTATGCTTCGTCTCTCCAAGCTGGAACATGATAACCCGCACCATGAGTACACGGTTGGTCAGCACTCTATGACGGCATGGCAGTATCTGATCAGCCACTATAAAGGTGCCGATGCTGCTCTGCTCCGCGCCACGCTGTTGCACGATATTGGCAAAGAGAAGACTAAAGTATTTCATGACATCAAAGGCAACCCCACTGAGATCGCCCACTTCTATCATCATGAGCGTGTAGGAGCTTATGACAGCTTCTGCTATACCGGCGATCTCAGTCCTAACCAGCGCCTTACTGTGGCGCTGCTGATCCGCTGGCATATGTGGCCGTATGCGGTTGAAAAGTCAGATAATCCGAGTAAGACGGTTAGCAAAATCAAACGTCTGCTTGGTAATGATATCTGGAACCAGGTCATGGTGTTGAACGCCTGTGACCGCAATGCACACTGAATAGGAGGAAATAACTATGATTCCCGACATGATCCACACTCCCTACATCGCTCCCCGCACCTCTGTTATGGCACCCCCCCCGGTAACTGCTGAACGGTTCGTTGATGAGCTTCTGAGCGGCCTGTGTATGCCGGACGGCGGCTTTGTTGCCCATCTCGCTCCCAGCGGAGATCCTTTCTCCAACGGTTGGAATGCGGCAATGAAGCTCCAAGCCAGTCAGCCTGCTTCTCGCCATCTGCCGATGCCCGTCAATGTGATCTTCCACAACCCGGCTACCATCGTGTTCTGGGATGACGGTGATAAGACGGTTGTGAAATGCCAGCCCGGTGATACATTCAGCGCCGAAGCCGGCCTGACTGCTGCCATGCTGAAGAAGTACATGGGCAACGACAATACTTTCAACAAGGTCATCAACGAGTGGCTGGCTCGTGCCAGCTATGCCAGCGTCCCTGCTCTGCCGGAGGCCACAGAGTAACCAATGGACGGTATCATCCTACTGCTTTTGGCTCTGGTGCTGATTTATACGGTAGGATCGGGCGGCGATGACGACAATCATTGGAACCGGGGAGGTGGGTGCTTTGCATAGCAGAGAAGAGTTGGAAGAGATGCAGCGCCTGCCTCTCCAACGCAAAATCCAGATCACTACTGCTCGTATTATCGAGTGGTATCAGCACTACGATGGGAAGGTCTATGTGGCATTTAGCGGTGGTAAGGATTCTACCGTACTACTCGATATTGTGCGGCGGATCTACCCCGATGTGCCTGCTGTTTTCTCTGATACCGGGCTTGAGTTCCCGGAAGTCAGAGAATTTGTTAAGAGCTGTGAAAACGTTACGATTGTCCGGCCTGAGATGAACTTCCGTAAAGTCATTGAGGTGTACGGATATCCCGTTGTCTCGAAGCGTGTAGCTGACACTGTGGAATATGGGCATAAGCCAGGTTCTTTCAGATGGAAAGAGCTGCATGGAGAGATTATGCGGAGCAACGGAACGCCGTCAGAGTTCAACTGTGAAAAATGGTGTTATCTGTTGGATGCCCCATTCAAGGTTTCTTCTCGGTGCTGTACTGTCATGAAGAAGCAGCCTATGAAGAAATACTCCAAAGAAACTGGTCGAGTACCTATTATTGCAACTATGGCAAACGAGAGCAGATCTCGGCGTGCCACATGGTTGCGTATGGGATGTAATGCTTTTTCCGGTAAGAAGCCCAGCTCCCAACCCATGTCTTTTTGGACTGAGGAAGATGTGCTGGAATACCTCTATACTTACCAAGTCCCCTATGCTTCAGTTTATGGCGAGATCGTCAGAACTGATGGGGGGGGGGTGGACGACGACAGGCGAAAAGCGTACTGGCTGTGTCTTTTGTGCCTTTGGCGCTCACCTTGAAAAAGTTCCAAACCGTTTCCAGCGTCTAAAAATCACGCACCCAAAGCTCTGGGATTACTGCATGAGACCGTGGGAAGAACATGGTTTGGGTATGCGGCAAGTCCTTGAGTATATTGGTATTCCGGTAGAATAATACAAATAAAAAAGGAGTGCCTTATGATTGATGTAATGGAAAACATCAAAAAACTCTCCGCCGCTTTGGATGCAGAAACTGCAAGCCTACATCCTTCCGGCAAGCTGCTTCTGCTTGGTTCGCAGGATAGCGTGTTCCTGAAAGCCATCAAGCGTAAGGCAGACCAGCTTGGTATCAACTGTGATCATACGTCCAACCCTCTCCCTCCCTATCGAGGGATTGTTGTGGATAGTGAAACAGTGTCGTTCAACTCTATTCTCGATCCTGATGTGGATATTGACCACTCTTATTCTCCCGGAATGTCGGCGGTCTCTCAAGCAGTCATGGATTTGCTAATTGAGTCTGGATTGGTATGGGAGAAGGATATTACCATCGTAGGCCGAGGGCACGCCGTTAAAGAACTGGCGAAGTATTTGGACTTTAACAACGCGACGGTTACAGTAGCACATTCCAAAACAAAAAGCCTGTTGCAAGCTACGCAGAACCGGGATGTGGTGATTTACGCAACTCCGATTATCACGCAGGATATTTCCTACAATACCCGCGATCTGGTTATTGACCTGGGAAACAGCGTCCCGCATCCTGACCGGCTTAATTGCCCCTATGTAAATCGGATCGGACAGCTTACCGTAAGTATATTGCTGAACCGTTTTGCAAAGAAGGAGTCAGTATGGATCTGAAATTCAACACAGTATATTTTACCCAAAAACCTATTCCGCTGCCCCATGCAATTTTTAAGGGCGGCGAAAATAATTCAAATTTAGAAAGGAGCTAATACCAATCCCGGTAAACCGGGTTTCTACAAGATTGATATGGAACGACGATTTTTTAATAGGCGGTGAGAAAATGGAAGAGCGTACTTATTTGAGCGGCACCAG
>DXUR01000110.1 GCA_019417795.1 Clostridiales bacterium
GCAGAGACAGTGTGTGATGCCAAAATGGCAAGAACTGAGGAGAGATGATATGCACAGTCAGAAAATGCGATTGATCAGCCTGAATCTGGTACTCGTAATGCTTCTCACGATGCTGCCGGTGCAGGCGGCGGATATTGTCATTGATGATGATGGCCCGATGTACACCGTCGTGCTCAACGGCAACGGCGGCACGTATGAGGGGGACGATACGCTCACCATCAGCTATGGGAACAGGCCCCTCTATCTTGAGGATTATATCTTCACCAGAGAGGGCTATACGCTGCTCGGGTGGAGCAAGAACGAGGATGCGAGCGCCCTTGACTACACGCGCTTCGGCGAACTCTACGCCTTTGATATCGGCAATGATACCCAGCTTTATGCCGTATGGGGCGAGGGCGAGAACTGCGCACTGTATGATTATGCGCCAAGTGAACAGGCATGGCAACTGGGAGATTACTACGTACTAAATAGTGCGACTCTATCAACCGTGAACGATGAATATTTCGTCGGCTGGTATGATCATTTTCATGGCTTTTATCAGGCAGGGGATACCGTGAAGGCCGGGGAGTTCTATCATCATGTGTTCTCATATGAAAATCCAATTATACTCAACGGCAATGGCGGTAAAAGTAATTTCGGTGGCGAGTTATTTTATGGGGGGAATTATAACCGCTTTGATGACAGGGTTCATGGAAGCGCAAATACTCGATATCCTTGCTTTACGAAAGATGGTTACATCTTAGATGGATGGACAACTGAAGCTGATAGCAATGCAATTGCCGCGGTTAGTGGGATGGTATTTGATACCTATGCATCTGGTGGCAGCCGAATCAGCACGCTTTACGCACATTGGAGCCGTGCACATCAATTGATAAACGGAACACGGCTTGTCATTGACGGCGAAGAAAGGAACGAGTTGATAGAGAGCGGCTCACAATACCGAGGTGATGGTTGGGACTATTCAGGAACTTGGCATATTTCAATCGGAGAAGGAGGGCGTACTGATTTCGGAGATATTGCCCTTGATAGTGAACTGCAATTGACATTTTTTGATGATGTCACTACAGGTTCCATTGAAGCAAATGGACCACTTCGATTTAGTGTGCCGTTAGGCGGTCCTGAACCGAGAACCTTTACCATACAGATAGAATCTTTGAAAAATCCAGCGATACAAGCTGAGAGCGTTTACATGTATGATAGTGATGCAATTTATCAAGTTAACGCCGAAGATGCAGTTGGTATTGATGCTTCATACATTTATCTTGGCTCACCTAATATTACTATTACAGGCAATCCCGCTGTGCGTGACGGAGCGGTGATTGTTTGCGGGAGTGGTATCTGTTACACAAAATCGGAAGATGGTTCAACATTAACGACTTCTGCAGAAAATCTAAGTGTTGTCCTCGATGGCAACGGCGGAACGTTTAATGGAGAGAAAAAAGTTGCTGCTGACTATAGTGTAAATAATGAGCTTGATTTGGGCAAGTATGCTTTTACACGTGAGGGCTATGCCCTAATCGGCTGGTCATGTGACAATAATGGCGAGAAGTATTATAGGGCTAATGATGGTATAGAAGGAAAGATTAGCGAAAAAACATATGACACGTTATACGCAGTTTGGCTCAAGTTGCCAGAGAACAAAGAGTACGCTATTTTTGAAACATGGGATAATTATGATATCCCAAATGCCTTGAGCCGACATATATCAAGTGGCTGGAATGATCATATTTGGCATAACGGGAGAACGTTCTATTGTGTGGAAATAGTAGATGGATTTACTATGCCGAATGTCTCTCAAAATGGATTGGAGCTATCAACAATTTGGCAGAATAAAGCAAATCGCAATCTCTACTATGGCGGAGAAATCTATACACCCGCCTCGGGAAGCATGTTCCGCTTAGAAACATCTTCCGCCAATCTGGGCAACGGACGTCACACCATTGTACTTGACGGCAACGGCGGGACATATCGTTACACTTGGGGAAATAACGGTAAGAACTACAATGTGAATCGTCAGGTCGCGGATAGTTATGTGAGCAACGGCCAAACGGTCAACTATGCCTGCAACTTTACCCGTCCAGGCTACACGCTTGTCAGCTACAACAGCGAACCAGACGCCAGCGGTACAGAGTATGCGCTCAACAAGTGCACGGTCACAGCAGACATGGCGCCGATCCAGATTCTATACGCCCAGTGGAAGAAGATTGAGGAGAGCGGGCAGTATATCACGGTCGACGGCAAGCAGTACGATGCCGCACAGAATTGGAGCGGTATGGGCTGGGAATACCGTCATTATGGAAACGACGATAATGAGATTGTCCTAAACGGCTATAATGGCGGTACGATCGAATCTGATATGACACTGCGGGTTAGCTGCTATAACGGAAAGAACTATGTTACCGGCGGCATCCGTGCGCCGCAACTGCATGTCAATATAAGTGCAAATGGCAATAGCGGCGGTGCATCTTTAAACCTTCACGCACAGAAGGGAGCGGCGCTCATTTCACAAGGAAATATGCAAATCAATGTGCAGGACCTCGCAGAGCTTTCTGTTGTTGGGGCAGAGGGATATCCTGCCGTCAGTGCAGGTGGTGAATTGAATCTTTGGCTTTGGCGCGAAGGAAGGCTTTCTGCGCAAGGAGGAAACACTGCTGCTATATCGGCGGAATCTATCAATGATAACTGTGGAAATGATTGCGTGATTACTGCTGGAACAAGCTCGGAAGATGCCGCGGAAGTGGACAGATATACCGGCCAGCAGTATGTTTCTTATAAGGTCCGCACCAAGACGCTGACGCTGCACGGCAGCGGCGGCACGGCGGACGGAAAAGACAGCATTTCTGTCGATACCAAAGAAGGCTATCTTGATCTCATCCAATACGCAAACACTTTTTCCAATGGCGGAAAAGTGCTGCTGGGCTGGTCGAGGGTGGAAAATGGAACCAGTGTCGATTATCCGAACAGTTCAGATGCTGGATTTAGCTTTGATAGCGGTATTTCCCATGCAGATATTTATGCTGTGTGGGACAGCAATGAGCAAAAAGGAGTTGTGCTGAACGACTACGGCCAGCAGTTTTATGATGAACTGAATCATTACGGCGGATATAACTACTTTGATCAGTATACTGTACTTGCTGCTGCAGGGGCAGAGTATACGCTGCCGGATTCCTACAAGGCGGGCTACCGCTTCCTGGGCTGGCGCTCCGCGCAGGACGGTGAGCTCTACCCCGCAGGCACAGCAATCACCGTGGAGCAGAGCATGACCTATACCGCGGAGTACGAGGTCCTGTCGATGACGATCAACGGCAAGACCTACGGTATGGACAAAGCGTGCGGCAGCAGCGGCATTGGATGGATGTTTACACCAGACGGCGAATACGGCTATTACAACGGAAACGTAGAACTTCAAATTTTTGAGAACTATTCCGGAAAGCCGATAGATGTTCCGAGTGACGTAAACATTCGAATTGGAGGCAATATCACAGGTTCGGACGGTCAGCCTGCCCTCTCTGTGAATGGAAATGCCTATATCCACAATGGGGGTGGCAGCAACATGACAGTAACGCTCATAGGTGGTGCAGAAGCGCCGGCTGTAGAGGCAACAGGAAAAATAACTCTTAACAATTACTATGACAATGCAGCTCTTGAGTTTCAGGGAAATGATGACCAACCGGCGCTGAAAGCGAAAAGTGTTTACATTGATAGAGCGATGCTTGCAGGAGCGTCTGCGGGTGACGCAGTCATTACCGGAGGCTACAACGGCGAGAGCTATGTTTGTATGCGCAATCCGATTGCCACTGTCACGCTTCAACCTGAGGAGACAGTGCCCAATATGCCGGATGCGGGTAGAGCTCTGTTTGTTGCGTGGCGACAGGAGAATACTGGAATGAATAACGCCATTTGGTATCGTCCGGGTGATGTGATCTCTGGGACAGAAAAAACAATAGCTGCGGAGTACAGTACTATCGGCGGCGGTGCAGTGATTCTCGACTGCAATGGTGGTTTGATGAACAGCGGCTCGGAGTACTGCGTTATTTCTTCGACGGTTTCTTCTGCTGCGAACCTGAGCATGATAAAGGATACTGTTCTTTCTTCTATGCACAAAACAGGCTATGGTCTCAGCGGATTTAATGACAATGCTGATGGCAATGGTACAGCGTATACAGTTGAAGAACTGTTCGATAACCCAGGGTGGATAGAGGCGAATGGCGAAATTAAGACCTTTTTCGCCCAATGGACGAAAACCGGCGATCCCGATACGCCGGCGCCGGACGAGCCGATCACCACGCCGGACGGCTCTGCGAGCTATACCGTCTCCGGCAGTACCGCAGCGATTGACAAAGTCGACACAGATAAGCTGATTACAGAGAGCAATGGCAAGAAGTCGGCGGAACTCGACCTGTCAAACGCAGGGGAAAGTGTAACAGAAGTTTCGTTGCCCACAGATGCGGTAAAGACAGTCTCGGGTTCTGGTGCGGAAAAAATGACAGTCAAACTTCCTGGGGCATCCGTCAGCTTTGATAAGAAAGCGCTTTCTGCCATTGCTGCACAAAGCGAAGGGGAGAGAGTCAGCTTGGAGGTCAGCATTGGCGACAGAAACAGCCTGAATACAGCGCAGACGAATGCTGTTGCGAAAGCAAAAGAACTGTCGGTGATCGAGGTCAGCCTTTCTTCGGGCAATCAGAAGATCAGCGACTTCAACGGCGGAAGTGTGACGATCGACGTGCCGTTTGCGTGGTCGATGAAGGGGATGCTCTGCGCCTATTACATCGATGACAGCGGCAATAAATCCGCAATCGATGTAACCTATAAAAACGGCGTTGCGACACTGGTGTTGAAGCATTTTTCCACCTATGTCATTGAGATCGACAAGCTGCAGGAACCGTTTGTCACGGTTCTGCCGGATTCCATCACGGTAAGTGTCGATAACACGGTCAGAACCTGCGTGGCAGCGATCTATGATGAGGTTGGGAAGCTTATTACACTGAAGACCTGTGAGGTCGTTGAGGATGGCGGCACGGTGACGATTCCCTGCCAGATGGAGCGCTTGACAGGAAATCGGATGCTCAAAGTGTTCTTCCTTGATTCGAAAAAGAGCCCTTGCAGAGAGGCGGCAACGCTGAAAGCAACGGAATGATGCAGATTGGGGAGCGGAACTTCTTGAATGGGAAGTTTCGCTCTCCCAGCGAGAATAGACGGTGTACTTGCGTCGGCACAAATGAACGAAAATGCCAGCACTGTGCGACGAACATCGTATTTTCTGTTTCCCTGCGGGCGAGGGAAAAGACAGAATCGGCTTAACCGATAACGATTGAACTTCCGGAGTGAAAATGGGACATGGGATATGACAGAGAAAAAACAGACAGGCAATATATTTGAGCGGATCACAGAAATCTACCTTGTTCTGATGGTCACAGTGTTTTTGCTTTATCCCGGCAGGCAGGGATTTGTCGGGATCGCGGAGGAGAAGTATCGGCTGTTTCTGATCCTTTGCGGTGGTTACACGGCTGTTATGCTGCTGTTGCTGGTGGAAAGCGCGCTTGTGGGCGGAAAAGGCTATGTCAGGATGAGGGAGGCGATGGCCGATACAAGCTGGATGCAGCGGCTGCTGGCAATCTATCTGTTGCTGACGTGGCTGTCTGCGCTGCTCTCACCGTATTTTCCTGATACGGTCATCGGCGTCAGCCGGTATGAAGGGGCACTGACGATTACAATCTATTGTGCCTGCTTCTATCTTGTGCGTGCTTATGGACGGATCAGCAAGATGCTGGTCATGGCGCTGGCGGCTTCGGCGACGATTTTCTGCATTATCTGCGTTATGCAGATATATGGAGGGAATCCGCTGGGACTTTACCCTGATGGCTACAGTTATGCAGACGCTTACACTGCCTATTCCGGAGCATATCTTGGTACGATCGGCAATGTCGACCTTGTGGCGGCATTTTTGTGTATTGTCGTTCCGGCGTTTTGGGCAGCGATCCTCAGGAGCGATGACAGGCAGCGATTTTGCCTGTTTGCGCCGCTTGCGTTGGCGTTATTTGTACTGGTCAAAATGAATGTGCTGGCGGGATTTGTCGGCGTGTTCGGCGGCGCGGCGGTCAGCTTTATTGTCATTGCGCCGATGGAGAAAAGTTTGCGGCGCACTTTGGCAATGGCACTTCTGACTGTTGCATTAGCAATGCTTGCGGTGGTTTACTTTGCAGATCTGGGCGGTATGTTCCACGAGCTGCATGCGATCCTGCACGGCAATGCGGAGGGCAGTTTTGGCTCAGGGCGGCTCCACATCTGGAAAAGTGTGCTGCAAAGAGTGCCGGAACATCTGCTTCTCGGCACGGGGCCAGATACGATGCTCTACAGTGATATCGAAGCGTTTTCGCGCTACGATGAAGTGCTGGGAGGCACAATCGTTGCACGGATCGACATTGCGCACAACGAGTATCTGAATATTCTGTATCATCAAGGAATTTTGGCGCTGGCAAGCTATCTTGGCGCACTGATTGCAGCGGCAAAAAAGTGGATCTGCGGCAGTGGCAAGGATGCGGTCACTGCTGTTTTGGGAACGATGCTGTTTTGCTATTCGGTCCAAGCATTTTTTGGATTCAGTATGATTATGACGGCGCCGTATTTCTATCTGGCATTGGCACTGCTTGATCAATACGATATAAAAGAGAGGAAGAGATAATATGTATAGCCAAAAAATCCGTTTGCTCAGTCTGAACCTGATCCTGGTGATGCTGCTTACGCTGATGCCGGTGCAGGCGGTGGAGGATACCGGAACCGGCCCGGACGAGGACAAAAAGACGGAGTACACCGTTGAACTCAATGGCAGCGACGGTGCGCTCAACGGGGAAGAAAAGGTGACCGTCACCTATTCCGCGGAGAAACCGCTCAACCTGCGGGACTATCCGTTTGCGTGGGAGGGCTATGCCCTTGTCGGCTGGTCGGAAGACGCGACTGGCACGACGAGAATGTTCGGGCGCGATAGTTTCCTTTCTTCGCAGATCGGCAGCGGCGTTTTGTACGCTGTCTGGCTCAAAGTGCCGGAGAGTGGGAACTATGCGATTTTCGACACCTGCGGCTGGGGTGAGATACCCGATCCCTTCAGCCGGGTCGGTACCCTTTGCTGTGTGGAGCTGACGGACGACTTCAAAATGCCCGTGCTGCAAAAAAGCAGCACAGCGCCGGAAGTGAAACTTTGGCTCTGGCACAATGCAGACAATTGGAGCGCAATTTACTACGAGGGGGAAGCGTTCGTCCCCAAAAGCGGGATGCAGTTCCACATTGAGCCTGTTTCGAGCGGGAACGGATATCATCAGACGATTTTTGACGGCAACGGCGGCACCGGAACGAGGCGTACCGGGGACGGAACAGCGTACATCGTGAATAAATACGGGCCGTTCAACTACCGTGATGGTGACACGGTCGCCGGACAGACCTTCCGGCGTCCCGGTTATATCCTGACGGGCTATAATACGCAGGCGGACGGCACGGGTAAGGCCTATCCGACCAGAAATATCAAAATTACGGCGGATATGGACCCTGTGCAGCTTCTCTATGCCCAGTGGTCACC
>DXUR01000111.1:0-4983 GCA_019417795.1 Clostridiales bacterium
TTCCCTCAAAATCCTTAAATTTTTACGAACAGTTGTCCATAATATAACATTGTCGCTAATGTTATATCATGGACAACCGCTTGATGCTACTTTCCTGCCGTGCTATACTTATCCTATACAAAATTGTCAAGAGGAAGTGCATTATCATGAGCAAAAGACTTGTCGCCTATTTTTCTGCCAGCGGTGTCACCGCAAAAGTTGCCGAAAATCTGGCAGATGCTATCGGTGCAGACGTTTTTGAGATTCAGCCGGAAGTTCCTTATACCAAGGCCGATTTGAACTGGATGGATAAGAAATCCCGTAGCACCATCGAAATGAGCGATCCGACCTCTCGCCCTGCCATCGCCGCTAAACGTGATAACATGGACGAGTATGACACCATCTTTGTCGGCTTCCCTATCTGGTGGTATGTTGCTCCCACCATCATCAATACATTTCTGGAAAGCTACAATCTGAAAGGTAAAACGATTATTCCCTTTGCCACCTCTGGCGGCAGCGGCATGGGTAAGACCAATGAAAAACTTGCGCCGAGTTGCCCCGGTGCAAAGTTGCTGCATGGTAAGGTGTTCAACTCCTATTCCAGCAAAGCCGACTTGTCTGCATGGGTAGAAACGCTGAGCCTGTAACTTTCACATTCCTGCGGAATGAAACACCCTCATAGCCGAGAAGATTTACGAATCCTCTCAACTATGAGGGCGTTGTTTTTTATTCGTGCAGTTCCAAGGGCAGGCCATCCGGGTCAAAGAAAAAGGTCATTTTCTTTTTGGTGTAGCTGTCCAATCGAATCGGTTCACATTCAATCCCCATCTGTGCAAGTTCTGCCACGGCAGCTTCCACATCCTCCACCCGGAACGCCAGATGCCGTAGTCCACAGGCTTCCGGTCTGTTTACACGTTTGGGTGGGTTCGGCTCTGCAAAAATCTCCAATTCAATCGCATCGGCTCCATCACCGACACGCAAATCCAGTTTCCAGTCGTTCCGCTCCTTACGGAAATTTTCTCTCACAACTGCAAAGCCCAGCTTGTTCACATAGAAATCTCGTGCTTTTTCATAGTCAGAAACGATAATCGCCACATGATGAATCGCCGCCAATTTCATTTTTGTATTTTCCCTCCACTTTATATGTACCATACCTGCCGAAGCATTACTGCCGCCAGTTCCAGAAGTACCACCACGACGCCGACCACCTGTGGAATCATAAAAATCACAAATCCACCGATCAGCATTTGAAGCGCTTCCATCCCCTGCGACTGCTGCAGAAGGTACGAAAGCACCGCCGTTGCCAATAGCACACTACCCAGCAGATAGAAAACCCATGCCGAACAGTGATGCAGAAACACCACAAACCACTTTGCCAGCCACACGGCAAGGATCAGCGGCAGGGTCATCATCACCAGCATCAGTTTTAACAGCCATCGAATCGCTTTCATAATGTCCTCTTTCCGGCTGTTTTGTTGCCCATATTATAACACACTCTTTGATGTTACAACATGGACAACGCAGCCTTTTTTAAAATTCAGCTCTTGTGCAATGCTCTCGCAACGTCCTGGATGCTCTGCTCATATTTGAACCGTACCACAATGCGTCCACCACCATATATAAAGACGTTTTCAACGAACGCTGACACCATGCTTGCCGTAAGTCTTGTACCATTCAGAAAATTTTCTGCCTGCTCCGCTGCTGCGCGTACCGTTCCCGGCACAACGCTCTCAGCGGATTCTTCCGCTTTTGATTGTTCAATTTGCTCTTGCACCTCTGAAATTCGTCTGTCACACTCCTGCTTTTTCTGCTTGTAGGTATCCAATGGGAGTATTCCTGCTGCATATTCTTCATACATCCGCATCTTCTCACCTTTCAGGTTTTTAAGTTCCTGCTCCATCAGAGTTTTGCGGCGGTTTGCCTTTTTGTGGGCTTCTTTCAAAGCCTGCTCTTCCTTTTGAATATCACCATAAAGGGAATCCAGCAGAGAGAGTTCCTTTTTCAGTGCCTGAAAGACGGCACTTTCAATATCACTGACCTGAAATATCTCAGATGTGCATTGGGTCTGCCCAACCAGTTCCAAGCCCTCTCTGCACCAGAATGTCGGCACAACCTGTTTAAAATTGTGCGCCATCACTCGCCTGCAATTTCCGCAGCGGACTTTTCCTTTTAGCGGGAAGTCCACGCCGCCCATCAGCACTTTATGGCTGTTGCTTTTTATGACAAGCTGCGCTTTTTCAAATTCTTCACGACTTACGATTGCTTCATGGGTTCCCTCCGTAATAAACTGCTGTCCTTTGGGAACTGTTCTGACAATGCTTTTGCCGGAAATCAGTGTTTTTGTTTTGCCCAAAACCATTGCCCCAGTGTACACATACGCCGTGAGGATTTTCCAGACACGAGAGCTATCCCAAAGAATCACTGGGGCGATGGTATAGGTTGTCTCCTTGCCATACGCCTTATTTTCTTTGTTATATACGCTCGGCACAGGAACATTTTCGTCATTGAGCATCATTGCTATCTCTCTTGTACCTAACCCCAGAATCGCAAGGTCGAAAATACGCCGCACGATTTTTGCGGCTGGCGGGTCGATGATAAATGCGCCCTTTTTGTCCGGGTCGAACTGATAGCCGAACGGTGCAGCAGATGCCGTTGTGATGCCTTTACGCCACTTGACCTGATTGGCAGTCCGCAGTTTCTTTCCTGCATCCCGGCAGTACATAGTATTTACCAGATTACTGACAATCACATCCATGCCCAGCGTTGTACCTTTATAATTATTGCTGTCATAGTTATCGTTGATAGCAATGAGCCGGACACCCAGCAGGGGGAAAATCTGCTCCATGTACTCACCCACGCCGATATAATCACGGCCAAAACGGGAAAGGTCTTTCACGATGATGGTATCAATCTTGCCATTGCGCACACCATCCATCATCTTCTGGAATCCAGGTCTGTCAAAATTGCTGCCTGTGTAGCCATCATCTACAAAATCCATCACAGGCACATTTTGCAGACTTTCTTTGCAGGAGATATACCGCAGGATCAATTCTTTCTGGTTCTCTATGCTGTTGCTCTTATCCTTGCCGTCTTTGCCCAGGTCGCCATCAGCCCTTGAAATGCGCTGATACGCTGCAATCATTTTTCTGCACTCTCCTTTTCTGCCTCCGCAAATATATCCCGAAATCCGAAAACGATCCGAATCCGCTTATCTGTGCTCACTTCGATTCTCTGCACAAGGGTTTTCACCAAATGAATGTCAAATTCAAAGTTATCCAGATGTTCTTCCAGATGAGAAGTCATATTCAGGTATTCTTCGATTTGCTGTTCTACCTGCACTTTTTTGTTTTCTGCTTCCTGCAGCGCGGCTCGCAGGCTATCGTATTGTCTGGAATAATCCTCCCGAATCAGCTGATAATCTTCGGAATCCACCACGCCCGCCACATAGTCCGCATAAAGCTGTTCCCGCTTCTTGGCCATTTGGCTGACTTTATCGGTCAGGCTCATAATTTCGCCCTTTGCACGGTAGACGGGATTCTGCACATCCTCGATTTTCTGCAATTCTTTCAGAACCTTCCGTTTATCGCTCAGCTGGACAATGAACAAATGCAGCTGATCCATTATCAGGGCTTTCAGCAGTTTTTCTGGAATCTGGTGGCCGATGCACTTATCGTCGGCCTGCCTTGCCTTGCAGATGTAATAGCAGACCTTTTTACTTTCCTCCGCTCCATGCGGCAGTCGTTCAAACTCCATCTGTCTGCCGCAGTCTGCGCAAAACACCATTCCTGCAAGATCATTCTGATATTCTGCCCGAATCTGCTCCGACTTTGCTCTTACTGTCTGGAATACTGCTCGATTCTTGTTCAAGATTTTTTGCACCTTTTCAAAATCATCCCTTGCAATGATGGCCGGATGTGTGTTCTTTGCCACATACCACTGTTCTTTCGGAAGGTCGCGCTTGTCCTGTCCTGCGAATAACTTCTGTGTACTTTTATTGTTGATGGTATCGCCCACATAGGTTTGATTTTCCAGAATGTGCCGGATCGTGGTTACACCCCACTTTTTATAGGTAAGCACTTCTTTCCCCTCAACCATTTTTCTATGCCACTCCCGTGGAGTCGGAACCTGCAGCAATGTCATTCGTCGAGCAATTTCAAAAATTGGTACACCCATCAGTTCCCACTGGAAAATCAACTGCACATAAAATGCAGCTTCCGGGTCAATTTCATTTCGCTTTGTTACGGAGTTCCGAATATAGCCATACGGAGCATCGTTTCCGACTGCATAGCCTGCTTCTTTCCTGCGCTGCAAAGAAGTCCATATCTTTTTGGATATGTCTTTCGCGTACATTGCGTTGACCATATTCCGAATCGGGAGAGCCAGACTTTCCATGTCCTCTGTGCGCGTACTGTCAAAATTATCTGTAACAGCAATCAATCGAACACCCAAAAACGGAAACACCGTTTCGATATAGTATCCTGCTTCCAGATAGTTGCGACCAAAGCGTGAGAGGTCTTTCACCACGATGCACTTGATTTTCTTCTGCCGCACATCGTTCATCAGGCGGGTAAATGCAGGCCGCTTGAAATTTGTTCCCGTAAATCCATTGTCGAAGTAGGTATCCACATAGCTCAGTTCCCTGCTGCGGTTGATATAGTCCTGCACCAGTGCGATCTGCGTTTCCATGCTTTCTTCTGTTTCTTCATCCTCAACAGAAAGCCGCCCATAGATTGCCGCAGGCATTTTTGCTTCTTCCAGTTCCGGGAGCAGCACAGAAGCTGCCGCCTGTTCCGGCTGCGGGAGATTCTTTCTACTCTTTCGTGCCACTGTCTGTACCCTCCACTTCTATCCGACTAAGCATCTGTTTCCATTCATCCGTTTTCATGGTCAGGCTGATTTCTGCCTGTCCATCGTCCCGTAATGTAACCGTGACCTGCTCGATATACTTTTTCACAAAATTGCGGTCAAGTTCCTCCGGGGTCTTATACTGTGCCATCTGCTGAA
>DXUR01000111.1:5083-7568 GCA_019417795.1 Clostridiales bacterium
TTCACAAAATTGCGGTCAAGTTCCTCCGGGGTCTTATACTGTGCCATCTGCTGAATCCATGGATTGCGCAGGCTCAACGCTCGTTCCCATACCAGCGTATCTTCCATAATTGTTGTAAGCTGTTCATTCAATTTCCGATGTGCTTCTTCGTAGTCCAGCAGTTCGGCACGATATTGTTCTTCGGTGATTTCATCGGCTATATAACTCTCATACAGCGGTACACGGCGAAACTGTTCCATATTCAGTTCAGCCAGAACAGACTTCATCTGCACCGACTTTTCGGCTCGGACTACCTCGATTGCTTTCCGGCCCGCTCCCTGCTGAATCGCTGCAGTCAGCTTTTCTTTTTCCAGATGTTCCAATTCCAGAGCATCCATCACCTTTTTATAAATGGTAGCTGCCGGAACTTTCAGATTCTTTCCGTTTTCCTTGTGTGCGCGGCAGTAACGGCAATAGAAAAGTTCCTCCCCTGTTTCCTTATCCTTGTGCCAGCAAAGTGCGCGTCCACAGATACAGACAATGTGCTTTGCCAGCGGATTCGGCTTTTTGTAGCTTTTCCGAATGGAGATTTTGTTTTCGCCCTCGCGCATATTGCACGGAAACGCATGAAACTGTTCTTTTGTGATGTACGGTTCATGACAGTTTTCCGCAATGATCTGGCGGCTTCCATTTGCCGCCGCACCTGTATAAGTAGGATTTCGGAACAAGCAGCGCAGCATATCAGTTGTCCACTGGTCGGATTTTGCATCATAAGGCTTTCCCAAAATTCTCTTTTTGTGTCTCATTGGAGGTTCAACACCCTGCTCATTTAACCACTTTGCAATGTCACGCATTTTCTGACCGGACGCATATCTGGAAAAAGCCTCACTTAAATAAGGAGCAACTTCTTCATCCTTTATCATGTTGCTTTCGCCATTCCTGCGGAGATAGCCAAATGGAACAGAGTTTGTCAGCCGGAATCCCGCGCCTTGTTTTCTTCTCCACGCAAACATGATTTCTGCGTGCATCTCACAGCGTTTTGCTTCAAAATAGTCCTCGACTTCTTTTCGGCTGGCTGTTCTGGTGTCCAAGCCCTCATCCAGCACGATCAGGTCGATGCCCGTCGCATAGAGCGTTTCCTTGATTGCCTGTCGTGCCGCCGGGAAATCCGGCCCGCAGTAGTACATGGATGCCACAATAATGCAGTCAAATTTTCGCTCTACGCCATCATCTGTCATTTTGTCAAACGCGGTACGCGCCTTTTCATCGTTCTTGCGGTCAGAATACTTTTTCAGCAAATCTAGTTCTTTATGTTCCGCCAGATATACCGCAATACGCTGATTCTGCTCGGCAATCGCCAGTTCACCTTGATGGTTCTTCCAAGGAAGTGTCCGGGTATAGCTTACACACTTCATAATGCACTTTCCTCCGTTTCTGCTGCCGGAACACTACTGCAATATTCCAGCACATTGCGAATTTCCTGATCGAACCGATACTGGATATGAATGTGTTCCTTATCATAGACGGTGATGCTCTCTACCAGTTCCACCAGAACGCGGCGGTTCAGACTTGTCAGGTTTTGGTAGGACTTGAAATCTTCGATCCATGGCAGATGTTCCACATCCAGATTGTTCAGGCAATCCCTCTGGCGGTTCATTTCTGCTTTGGCTTTGCGGATGGTTTCAACCTTTTCATTAAAGGAATGGCTGAATTCCTTATACTCTTCCTTGCTGACAATACCGCTGCTCATATCTTCATAAAGCTGGCGGCGCAAGGTCTGGTATTTCTGTTCTTCCTGCCCCAGCATCTTCAGATGTTCTTCCACAGATTTCAGTCTGCGCTCATTCTTCGGAATCTCATTAATTTCATCGAGCCGATGTTCCAGTCCACTGATCTGCTGAACTTTCCCCTGCAATGCGGCCAGCACCACTTCGGCCAGCTTACTTTCGCTGATAAGATGTGAGGAACAGCCTAAACCATTGTGGTTTGTGACGCAGTGCAGATAAATATATTTCTTTCCATTTTTCGACACCGTGCGCCGCACCATGTTCTGCCCACAACCACCGCAGCGAACGATGCCCGAAAAGAGATTGACAGTCTGCTGGCCTTTCGATGCACAGGTGTCCAGCTTCAAAACTTCCTGCACAGTATCGAACAGCTTTTGCGGAATGATTGCTTCGTGCATATTGGGAACTCTGATCCAGCCGGATTCTTCCACATCCCGAATCTTCTTGATTTTGTAATTGATTTTCTGCCGTCGGCCCTGCACCATCGTCCCTGTGTAGACTTCATTTTTTAGAATCCGAAGCACCTGAATCGCCTGCCACTTTGCATGAGTACCAGCTTTGAACCCACTATGGTAATTCAAACCGCACAGCCGTTTGTACTCGCTGGGAGCCAGCACGTTCTCGCTGTTCAGCTGCTCGGCAATCGCCTGTGCGCTCATTCCTTCCAGTTTTCTGCGGTAGATAGAGCGGACAATATCTGCTGCATACTCGTCTACCAC
>DXUR01000112.1 GCA_019417795.1 Clostridiales bacterium
TCATATCAGAGTTCCATATCCTTTCCTTTGTTTTTCTGCGGCTTCGGTGTGTGGGGCGGCTGTGCTTTCTGGGCGGATTTCAGCTTGTCGCGGATGGATTTACGGGCAGCGGGCTTCTTTGGGATGGTGTCGTAGATGGCAGTCCCGGCATCCTCCACATAGGAGCGGACATATTGGATGCTTTCAGAAAAGCGGATGGGGCGGTTCTTGTCCTCGATATTCGTCAGCCGGACTTCATCGGCGGCAAAATCAACCGCGTCAATTCTGCACTTGATTCCGTCCACATTCAGCGTCGCGCCGACAGGAATGTAATCTGCGGCTTTGAGTTCCTTGAAGGTCTCGCCGTCCTTGCTGAGAAAGACATCTGCGCCGGACTTCCAGAGCTTGTGAGAACCGGCTACCCATGCGCTTTCACGGAAGCCGGTCACCGGCATGGAGGGCTTGCCGCGTACCTTCTTCTCAAGGAGCTTTGTGCCGAGAAGCGGCGCGGCTTTCTCCGCGTCCTTGCCGTAAAGCTCAAAATAGCCGTTCTGGGCAAAGCAAACCAGCGCGTCGGGATGTACCTTTTTGACCGCTTCGTACTTCCGAAGTTCTGCAACGGACAGAGGCAAAAGAGCCTCTGTCCTTTCTGCATCCGGCAGTCTGTCACGGCGGGTTTTCTGCTTGGACAGCACTTCCGCCAGAGCATCCGCGTCCTTCGGGAGCGTTTGGTAGGTTTTGACGCCGCCATGCTCACCGACCAGAGACATTGCTGCATCGAAGCTGCTGCGGCAGGGTGCGTCCAGCACAAAGCCATCTGCGAAGGTCAGCCGGTCATGATCCGGCGCAATCGAGTTCTGCGCCACATTTGCCGCCTGTTCCCGGTAGTTGATCTCAAAGACGTCCCCGAACACCTTGCCGCGCTTGACGGATTTCGGGACAATGACGCGGGCAATGCACTCGTCGTAGGTCTGTTCCGCGTAAAAGCGGAAGGTGTTGTGATCCCGCGTCCCCTGAATAAATACCTGATTTTCATTGAGGCAGTGCGTTCCATGCGGACGGCAGAACCACATCAGCGTCTTGTCTTCGGGATTCTGGCTTTCGGCGGCGCGGCGGATGATGCGCTTGTCGATGTCGAAGTCTTCCTTGTAGCTGTCTACATGACTGTCCACAAGCTTCTGCAGCTCCGCAACGATGTCAACGTCTGTGTATTTCTTCATGTGTCTCCTTTCTCACAACTCCATGTCGTGCGTTTTGGATTTGACCGGAGATTTCTGCTCCGGCTGCTGTTTTGCAGCAGTCCTGAGCTGATCACGGATGGAGGGCTTTTCCTGCTTCTGCTCCTGCTTGACGTATTCCAGCGTCGGCATCAGCTCACGATAGCAGCCCTGTGTTTTCCGCGCTGCATGACGGCGATGGATTTTGAACAGCGGCTCACCGTTCTGCGTGACCGTGTTGCCCTCGATCCTGATGCCGTTCCGTGCCAGCAGATTGAAGGAATGGTTAGAGGCGCGATAGGACGCCCGCATACCGTCGTTGTTATAGGCAATCTGCCCCTTGAGCGTGTCCATGACGGCGGCTTTGATCTCCTTCTCTTCGGCAGTCAGGCGGTGCGCTTTCGGTGCTTTTGCCGCTTCCTCCGGCAAGGGAGCAAAGGGAGACTTGACCTCCACGGTTTTTACCTCAATAGAAGTGATCTCATCGTTCTCCCACGCAACGACCTCCGGGTCTCTTTCCACTGTTTTCTCAGAAGTGACTTCCTTCTCAGGCTCGGTTTGCTGACGGAACGCATCGACGAAAAGTGCCGTCAGTCCGGGATTGGCTTTGTCCACGAGGAAGCGGGAGGCATTCTCGGGGCAGACCTCAACGCTCTTTGCCCATTCCTTGAGGGGCTTCGGAATACGCCCGTCAAAGTCTTTCTGCTGAATGGTGTTTGCGAGGACATATCGGACACGCTCCGGAGAGAACTGCTCAAGGACACTTTTCACGGCAGCATCCGCATCCAGCCGGTTATCACCGTAGTTGGAGCTGATCGCCGCTTCAATCGCACTGCGGCATTCCACGTTTGCATCGAGAGAAGCACGATATGACTCCAACTCACCGGCTTCATAGGCATAATTCGCCGTCTCGCGGTAAATGGGGACTTCCGGCTTTTCCTCCGGAACAGCTTCCTTTACGGGAGCTTCGACTTCCATCTCTGCGGACTGTGCTTTCTCTGCCAGCAGCACCTTGAGCTTGGCGTCAATGCCCTCGATCATCTCAGCCGCCGTCTTGCGGATGGTGTCCAGAGAGCTTTTCAGTTCCTTGGTTTCCTTGCCGGATGACCAACCGGCGATGTAGCCGAAGGAATAGTCCGAGGTTTCAATGCCGTAACGCTGGCAGACGGTGTAGGCAACGCTCTCCGCCTCAACCTCCTTGGTGTGACGATCCTTCTTATCTTCTGGCGCGGCTTTTTCATCCGGCTTGACGGCGTGGAGCTTTGCGTGAGCAATCTCATGAATGGCGGTCTTGACCGTCTGGATTTCGCTCATGCCTTCCTGAATGGCAATGCGGCTTTCAACCGGAGAGAAGAATCCCTTTGCGCCGCCCGGAATATCCTCAAAGGATATGGGGACGGGAGATTCCTGCTTGAGCGCATCGAAGAACGCCTCGTAGTTCTCGACGGTGCCTTTCAGCTCATCAACGATGATGTCCGGAAGCTCCTTGCCGTCCGTCTGAGAGACATCGAAGACGCTTACCACCTTGAAGGCAGGACGCAGGACTTCGACCGTCTCTGTAACGGTCTTTCCGTCTGCACCGATCACCGGCTTCTGCGTTACGGGGTCAATCTTCTCACGCTCTTCCTGCGCCTTATACGGCGCTGGTGCGAGAATCTTGATGCCCTTTTCGCCCTTCATGACCTGACGGTCAAAGTTGCGCTGCCACGAGGTATAACCGGCAACGTAGGTTGCCTCCGGCTTCTGCATCGCAATGAGCAGCGTGTTGTTGAAGGAATAGTTATAGAACTTGGACATTGTGCGGAGATATTCCTTGAAACGCTCAGATTCAAACAATTCCTTGATACCCTGTTCCAGCTTGTCCGTGATTTCTCGGACTTGCTGGGCATTTCTGTTTTCAGCCATTTACGACCTCCTTATCCTTGATTTTTGTTAGAAGAAAGCCCCGGCTGAGGTTTGCTCATCAAACGAGCTTTGATCTCAGACGGGGTTTCTCTGCGAGTCAGCCGACGATGAAAGATGTTATCCTCCTTCTCCCATTCAATCAGCCTGTCAAACAGTTCCGGGTGTTTTGTAATCATGTGCAGCAGCTCTTCATCGCTTGCATTGGGACAGAACCAGCATCCGTTTCTCCGGCAGTGTGCGTAGATTGGTGACAAAAGACCGCTTTTCTCGCAGAGTGTTCGGGCTTCTGCTTCCGTCGCTCCGTACTTATCGAGAAGACTGACCTTGTGAATCCCATCCAGACGGGCAAGGCGCTTTGGTTCATCGGATGCAATGCCGACATAGCTCACCGTGTTAGGAGACAGCGCGGCATTGTACTTGCGGACGGGCGGGATTTTGCAGTCCCGATTGACCGCGCACATCCCAGCCCACGCAAAACCGCGAACCTCGCCCTTATGAGATCCGCGGGTGATGACATGATGGAACACATTATCGTAGGTCTTGTCTGCATGAAGAATGGTAAACTTGATGCCCAGCTCCTTTTCGCAGAAGGGCTTGAGCCGGTCATAGATGAAGTCCCGGTGTTCCGGGACTTCACCGCTTGTGTCCTGATCAAACATGACTTCGCTGAAAACCGCCTCGTCCAGCGGCTCATTGTGCTGTACTGCCAGCAGGAGCGTCGCTACGCTGTCTTTTCCTCCGCTGCAAGAGGCAACATACTTCGGACGGCTCATCGGTCGAACTCCATCTTGAAGCTGACATACTTGCCGCCGCTGTCATCCAGCCGGATCACCGCATCGTAGAGCTGAGGCTTCTTCGGCGTGTAAAGTCCGGTCACTCGGCACCAGCCCTTGTCCAGCAGCTCCTTTGCAATCCTCTTGGTCAGCTTCTTTTTCTTGCTGGAAAAGAACTTATTGTCTTCCCACAGGCAGAAGGAGCATTCCTTGTTCGAGCAGTAGAAATTGCCCTTGCCGACATAGACCGGAGAGCCGCAGCGGGGACACTTGCCGATTTCCTCCTTGCCCGTGCCGAAACGCTGGGCTTCGGCATCGGAGAGAAACGGGTAGGCTTTTACGAGATCGCCGGTCATCCGGACAATGCCGCTGAGGAAGGCGTCCGCATCTGCCTTGCCGCGCTCAATCTCCATGAGCGTGTTTTCCCATTCCGCCGTCATTTTGGGAGACGTGATCTGTTCCGGCAGGACGCAGACGAGGTTGCAGCCGTCCTTCGTGGGAACGAGCGATTTGCCCTTGCGCTCTGCAAAGCCGGACTTCACCAGCTTTTCAATGATCCCGGCGCGGGTCGCAGGAGTGCCGAGTCCTTTTTTCTCGGTGTCATCGTCAAACTGATCGTTTCCGGCAGTCTCCATCGCAGACAGGAGCGTGTCTTCCGTGTACTGCTTCGGGGGCGTTGTGAAGTGTTCCGTGACGCTGGCGGACACGCTATCCAGAACATCGCCCTCGTGGACTTCGGGCAGGGACTTCTCGGTATCATCCTTTTCCTTCGCCTTGAGAGATGCCTTGAACAGCTCTTCAATGGCTTTCCAGCCGTTTTGAATGACGGTCTTACCCTTGGTTTTGAACGCATAGCCTTCGCAGGAGAGCGTGATCTGCGTTTCTGCGTAGGTATGTTTCTCGCTGGTCGCACACAGAAGGCGCATCCCGACAAGATTGAGAAGTTTCTGTTCCGACTGAGGCAGCGCGGAAACATCCTGCTTTTCAAGCTGGACGGTGGGGAGAATGGCGTGGTGATCCGTGACCTTGCTGTTGTCCGTAATACGGGCAATGTCCGGCGTAACCGATACACCGGCAAAGAGTGGAAGCTGGCGGCAGACGATGGAAATGACCTGACGGGCGGTGTCCTCCATATCATCCGTGATGAACTGACTGTCCGTGCGCGGATAGGTCAGGAGCTTTTTTTCGTAGAGCGTCTGAACGAGGTCGAGTGTCTGCTGGGCAGTGAAGCCGTAGTATCGGTTTGCCTCGCGCTGCAAGGTGGTCAGATCATAGAGCTTCGGAGGATTGACGGTTTTCGTCTCCCGCTTGAGAGAAGAAACGACGGCTTGCTTTTTCTCGCAAGCCGCCGCAATTCTTTTTGCTTCCTCTTCGGTTTTGACCTTTTCCAGATCGGCGGTCAGATCGCCCTTGCCGACGTGGACGTTGAAATACTTCTCCTTCTGGAATGTGGAGATTTTCCCGTCACGCTCCACCAGCATTGCAAGGGTCGGCGTCTGGACGCGCCCGACCACCAGCTTCTTATGATAGAGCGTGGTGAAAAGGCGGGTGCCGTTGATGCCGACAATCCAGTCTGCCTTCGAGCGGCTGAGTGCCGCTTCATAGAGACGGTCATATTCCTTGCCGTCCCGGAGATGGTTGAAGCCTTCGCGGATGGCGGAGTCCTCCAACGAGCTGATCCACAGACGCTTGAAGGGCTTGGTGCATCCGGCTTTGTTGTAGACCAGCCGGAAGATCAACTCACCCTCGCGTCCTGCATCGGTTGCGCAGACCAGCTCGGTGACGCGCTTGTCCTTCATAAGAGCGGACAGCACCTTGAACTGCTGGGCTTTGTCCTTTGTGACCTCGAACATCCAGTTTTCCGGAACAATGGGCAGATCGTCATACCGCCACTTGGCATACCGCTCATCGTAGGAGCTGGCGTCTGCCAGCTCCACCAGATGACCGAAGCACCACGAAACGATGTAATTGCCGCCCTCCATGTAGCCGTCCTTGCGGGACGTCGCGCCCAATACCTTTGCGATGGACTGGGCAACGCTGGGCTTTTCAGCAATGACTAAGATCAATCTTCATCACCTTCCGTTTCGGCATCCTCTGCAATCTGCGGTTCTTCATCCTCGTTGATGTACGGCTCTTCCTCGTAGCCTTCATCATCAAAGAAGTCCATATCCTCATCCTTGAGCTTTCTGCCCTTGACGAACTTGATGTAGTAATAAGCTGCACCCGCAGCACCGGCAAGGGCAAAGATGACGAGGATCATGCCGATGTTGGATTTCTTTTCGGGTTTAGGGGCGGGGACATCGGTTTCTGCATCCTTGTCCGGCTCAGGTGTAACGGGGGCTGTGCCGGTGCATTCGCTCATGTTGGTCTTGCAGACCGGGCAGTCGGTGTTGACCTGACCGGCAGCGCATTTCTCTTTGCAGTTACAGGTGGTCAGAGCCGCCGCAGTATCATCATCCAGCAGCGCAAGCAGGTCGCTCTCATCGACCATGTTGAGGAAGTACGTCTGATACTGTTCCTCGTCCTCGTTGATGGGTGCATCGTAGTCGATGACAATGAAGAAGGTGTTGCCGTTTTTCGTCTGGACAGTGATGAACTGCTTGTTGGTTGCCTTGTCATAGAGCAAGTCGCGGGTGTAGGCGTTGCCCTCATCGTCAATCGGCTCACCCTTCGGCTTTTCCGGCGTGGGAGTGACTGCGGGCTGCTGTTCGGGCTGAGTTGCCTCCGTAACGGGAAGGTTCTGCTCGGTATCATCGGCGTAGGCAAACGCCGTGACAGAGAAGCAGGACAGAACCATGACGCAGACCGCAAGGACGGTCAGAAAACGAAACTTCTTACGCATTGTCGATTACCTCCGTATTTTCAGCGGGCTTGGTGCCGCCCTTCATGGAAGACAGGAACGCCATGATCTGATCCTTGTCCATCACCATAGAGCGCACGGTATTGATGATTTCAAGGTTTTCCAGCTCCGTCTTCTTGTCGTACAGCTCCTTGAGCTGTCCTTCGATTTCGGACTTCTTCTTTTCAGCCTTCTCAATGTCGGAGAGGACTTTCTGATACTTGGGATTCATGCAAAACTCCTTTCTTTTAATAGGCGGGTCTTCCGAAGGCGTAGAAATGCTGCTGCCAGTAGGAAGAGTTGATGGATGTGTACTGAATGGGATCGCCGCAGTGGATCATGACCCCATCACCAACGTAGATGCCGACGTGAGACACGCCGGGGGTGTCATACGTCCCGACGAAAAAGATAAGATCACCGGGCTGTGCATTCGCCTTTGAGACCGGCGCACAGACATTGTAAAGCCCCTGTGCGCCCAGCCGCCCGGTATTCACAAGACCGCTGTTTGTGAGAACGTAGCTGACGAAGCCGGAGCAGTCGAAGGACGTGTCGGGATTGGAGCCGCCCCACACATACGGATAGCCGAGATACTTTTCCGCCTCGGTAATCAGCGTTGCAAACTTCTCGTCGTTCAGGTATTCCGGGTTGACATCGTAGTCGGCGGGAGGATTTGTAATGTACTTGTCCACATAGGGAGAGTCACCGAACAGATCCTCACGGTTGCCCAGCACCGACATATACGTTGCGTACATGGAAAGCTGTTCCTGAGACATGATGTAGACCGGGATGTGGGAGAGATTGAAGTTTTCGAGCTTCACGTTGCAGATGTAGTAGTCATACGGG
>DXUR01000113.1 GCA_019417795.1 Clostridiales bacterium
ACACAATGGAGGAAATTAAGCCTTTGTCGATTGGAACGGGCCTGGATGACTGGATTGTACTTTTAAGTGAAAGAGTCTACCTTAAGTCCGCAAGTTCGACAACAAACGCTACTCCATTTGCAGCCTTTACACTTGACCCGTATAAGATGGGTACACAGATTAGAGCGTATGCTACATCGCTGTCGGCGAGCGAAACCTGCAATATCGGATTCAGTGATTATTCCTCTGGCAAGTCTTTAGCTTCGGCTGTTAACCTCGTTGAGTACGAAGCTTTGGAATTATATGTGGGAGTGGGCAAACCGACTGTAGGGGTTAGAGCAAGCACATATAGTAATCCTGGATGGTCGACTATCAAGGTTGATGGTGCTTATCGGATAACAAATATTAGATAAACTAAACATGGGGCGGTAAGTTTTTGAAATCAATAGATGGATTATAAGCTACTGCCTGGAAAACAATTTATGAAAGGAACGAAAATATGAAAAGAATTGCGGGAATGATTCTGGTTGTTGCAATGGTTGCATCTTTGGGAATTGTGTCCGTCTTTGCTGCGGACACCCGCGAGGATGAAATGCCGGCGACATGCATCGCAGAAATTACAGAGAGTGGAGAAGTCATTTACTATGTAGAGGACGAGCCAAAAGAAAACGATGAAGCTACAGCACCTGCTACTTGGGTGGCGGATGTAGATGAAGACGAAGAGGACTCTCCGATTATTACCAGGGCCAGCGATCTGATCTTAGACGAAAATCTCTCTGACGTAGAAACGAGTCGAGGGAGTGGATCGACATCTTTTAGGATTTCAAGATCTCAGCCATATTTCAGGGTGGCCATTAAGAATAATGGCTCTGAAACGTTGCACGCAAGCATGTGCTTCGGCAATAAAAACGCTGAATCTTTCTGGGATCAAGACATCCCGGCGGGAGGCTCGTCCAAGAAAGTATGGACGGCAAACGAGTTTGGAAATTTCTATATTAACTTTACAAGCAATCCCCATGGCCTGAATCTGGATGGAACAGTTTCTGTTCGTGTTTCGTCCAATAAAAGTGACTTGAGCTGATTGATGCTAAAAAACCGGCGGCATGAGAAAAGACGAAACATGAATACATTCCCATGCCGATTTAAGAAAGGCGGAGTAATTATGAAACGTGTATTATGTTTTGTTTTGACCTTTGTTATGATGACAAGCGTGCTGATGACGACTGTCTTGGCTGTCGACACGGAAGGGGATATCGTTGTTCCTGAAACGCTCACTGAAGAGGCCCAGGGCGATTTGGCTGGTACTATCATCTATGGTTCAGAATCTATCCGACGGTTGCCGATGACAGAAACGAGTCGTAATCTTGATACAAAATCCTGGACAACGTTATATAGCGACAACAATTGGTTTAATGAGATTGCTACTATTACAAACAAAATGGGAAATCCAGGATCTATCTATGTTAGAGTTGTCGCCTATGATAAAAACAAAACGGCACATACCATTGTGAGCAAGAGCCCGGAGATTGGCGTAGGCGCGTCCTATGAAACCCCGGTAATTGATAAAGATTACGCAAAATATACCGTTTCCATTATGGCTGCAAGTACGGATGGGACATATTCTATAAGATATCACGACTGATTTGGGCTGCCGGAAGGGAAAACTCTCTTCCGGCAGCTTATTTTTACAGCGATTATAGTAATTATGGAGAGGGTTATGAGTGACAAAGACAATAGAATTAGCCAAGTGGTTGAAAATAGGCAACACATAATTAAACATTGTAGAGGAAAAATGTTTACAAGTGAGTCTCTGAAAATCGTTGCACTTATATGTATGCTTATCGATCATGCAGGGGCAACCCTGTTCCCGCAATGCGATATTTTGCGTAGTATTGGACGAGTATCATTTCCGTTATATGCGTTCCTTTTGGCTCAAGGCTGTAAGCATACGCATAGTATGGAACGGTATCTGCTTGGCCTTGGAATATTTGCGCTAATTAGTGAAATTCCTTATGACTTGGCATTTGGAAACTCTATTAATTTCCTGGAGCAGACAAACATTTTTTACACACTTTTTTTATCAGCGGCATGTGTCTATATCTATGATAGTATAAAAAAGCAAAAAACAATGATTCAACTGATTGTGTTTGCAGTTTGCCTCCTTTTTCTCTTTATGGAATGGATATTGCTGACTTTTATCACTGGAGAGCGTTTGCCGAGCGTAGCCCTTATGTTCTCATATGTGATGGGGATGATAATTTCCTGCGCACATATATTCAAACATCACGAAATTGCAAATTCAAAATCGAATATATTAATAAATATTTTTCCAATCTTGTCAACGTTACCAGCATTTTTACTATCAAGCTTTATAGATTGCGATTATGGTATTTGGGGTGTCGCTTTAATTTCACTCTTATATCTGGCAAAAAGTATTAAAATTTCTGCCGTGATAATGGCAGTGTTACTCGTACCCTATTATGGGCAACATATTTATAGCAATGTTGTTTCTTTTGAGGCAATACGAAATATGTGTTTTTCACTTTTGTCTATTTTGTTTGTTTGCCTGTACAATGGGCAACACGGAAGTAAGAAAAAGTGGATTTATTATTGGGCATACCCGTTACACATTTTATTCTTTGCAATTTTGCGTTGTTAGCGCTTGGTGAAAATCGCCAATTTCACCAGGGCAGGAAATAGCACTGTGTCACGAGATGGTCAAGGCACCAGCTACGCCTCGCATATGGAAACTTTGACAGCCTTGCGCCACCGCGCTTTGAGGCTTCTAAGAGGGGCTAAAAAGAGCCACCAGCTCCATTCAGAGAATGGGGCTGGTGGCTTTCTGCGTCTGAACGATTCGCTTATTTTGCGAAGAAATATGTGTAGAGGTTATAGTCCCGCTCCCGGGTAATCAAGCGGAGCCAGACATGAAAATGTGCCGTTTCCGCATACAGATTAAATTCCGTGGGCTCCTTTGTCGGCTGGGCATACAGCCGGCACATCCGCTCCATCGCCCACAGGGTTTTGAATTCCGGCAGGGCGAGCAGCTGTGACTGGAAGGCGTCGATCTCCAGACCAAGCTCCGGGGCAGGGCGCATTTCTTCATCCGGGAACCATGTTGTCCACCATCGCCACCCGTCATAGTCAGAGCGGGAATAGGCAACCAACGAAGCAGGATACCGGGCGCCGCTCAACGGCAGCGTCTTCTGTGCTCCGGAGAAGATTTCCGTGAACGCACAGGCCGGCGTCAGCTTGACTGCCTGCGGTTTCTTATGCTCCGCAAAACGATGCTGCTTCACGGCGTACCATTCGCTTATGGGGAGTACCTTCCCCGCAGCATCCCGCAGAGCCTCGTCCATGCCGCACGCAGGACAGACATAGACATTCAGCGCACGGCTCAGAGCGTTTTCGGCAAGAGATTCCCGCATGGGGCCGCCGCAGCGCATACAGGGCATGGCGCCGGGCGTGTGTTTGTTCTTTGCCCATTCGTTTTCCAAATCAGCTTTTGGGTAGAGTTCAATATGAAACTTGTCCATTTTTTGTTCCTTTCCTGAAATCAGGCGATCTTCTGTTCGCCCCAGTGGATACGCAGATGTCCCTCGTCATCTGTCTCGCGGGTCATCAACGTGGAGAGCAGGTCATAATCCACACCGAATTTGGCATAGATCTCGTCCATATCCGCGTCCTGCCCCTTCATAAACATGGTGAGCTTTTCCTTTGCCAGCACCATCTGCATGAGGTTGGATTCCAGACTTCCAATGTAGATGGGAAAGTACAGATCCTTTTTCTCCGTGGAGGTGTAGCGGACGAATCGCATATAAAACTGGCTCATGCCGGCGTTGTTGTAGTGCATCTCCGGAATGATGATCTTGTTGACGAACTCGAAGTTGACGCTGGAGGGAAGGCTCTGCTGCGTGCAGAGCAGGATGCCGTTCTGACTGTCCCGCAATACATCCCGCAGAGCGCGCCGCTTGGCGAAGGTGACGGTGGAGCCCGTCACCACAAAGAGAGGCCGCTCCGGAAGGTATTCGCGGATGGCGGCGGCGTAACGGTCCAACACCGTAGTATGCCGCACGCCGATGGCTACAATCTCATCCGGCCACCGGGCAAGGGCTTCCACAACGGCCACTTCCTTGAGCGGCGTCTCGCCCTCGTATTCCTTCATGCAGTCCGGAGCGGCACTGATGCGCAGAAGCAGGGTAATCTGCTGAATGAGCCGCATCAGCGCGTCCTTTCTGCTGTTTCCGGTCGAACTGTAATATTCGCGCTGGATGCGGTAAAACTCCTTCAGCACGATATTGTAGACCTCCCGCTCCTCCGGGAGAAACGGAATCGGCATCTGATGGATATGGCGGATATCCTTTCCCGTGACCTCTTCAAAGGTGCGGGTAATGACCGTCTTTCCCAACAGCCGATCCAATTCGTCGGCGTTGTAGATGTCCTGATTTCGCTGTCCCACGCCAAAGACGGTGATCTTTTCCGGCAGATGGGAGTTTGCGAACAGGCGGTAGCCCTTTTTGTAAGCGGGGATCGGCATTGCGTAATAGGGATTTTCCTTGTGCTCCATATCCGCAGACCGTTTATCATAGCTGTAAAGCGTCCGACACCACGAGATCATGTTGATGGAATTGTTGTAGAGCAGCTCCAGCTGCGGAGCAAACTCGGAGATGTTGTTCCGCGTGCTGGTGCCGGTGGTCAGGAGCTTATACTTGCAGCGGCGAAAGCAGGACAGTACGGAAAGCGCCTGCTTGGAGCTGGGGTTGGAGATGTTGTCGCTCTCATCAAAAATAAACTGGATCTTATAGCCAAGTTGCTTGATATAGCGTCCGATCTGCTTTTTGTACTGGCTGACCTTATTCAGCGTCAGGATCACAAAATCGCCCGGTCGGATGCGCTGCAGATCAGCCAGACGCTCCACAAACACATAGGAAAACCCCGCACCCTTCAAAATCACATCCCAGTTGTTGCGGATGGAGATGGCGCTGGAAATGACCCATATACTGTGGACCAATCCTGCCTCTGCGCGTTGCTTCCCTGTGAAGATGGCGGCGGGTGTTTTGCCGCTGCCCTGCTCCCATTGCAGGAAGGCGTACCGCTTTTGGAGCGTCAGGTTGACATCGTGGCTCTGGAGCGGATTCAGGTGGATGTAAGAATGATTCTGGGCGTCCCAATATTGAAAGCGGCCGATCCAGTCAGCAAGCTGCGCGTTTTCGGTCATCTCGGAAAAGGGCTGCTCCTGATTGTCATACTCCCGGCGTTTCCGGCGCAGCAGCCGTTCATAGCCCGGAAACCGCTCCGGCTTATCGTCCAGCACTGCCTGATAGATCGGAACCGGCGTACGCATCTCGTCCGTCAGGAGCTTTGCCATCTTCCGGCTGTATGCCTTGTAGACAAAGCTGTATTTCTGCTTGACCAGACGAATTTCATCCCGCTCCGGCTTGGCGTTTTGGCGGCACAAAGCCTGCTTCAGATACGTCAGCACCTTTGCTTCGGTAAGCTGCACGCGCTGCCACTCCTCATAGGGCATATCCACCGGCTGCCGCTGGGTATAAAACCGATGGACATAGGAAAAGCAGGTATCGTATTTTTCCCGCGTGGCCGGATGACTTCGGATCTGATACAGGTACTTCTTCACCTGATAGAGAAAAGTGCTCTTGGTGGTTTTGAGTTGTGCCAGTTCCAGAAAGACTTTGTTCCGATTGCCTGCCAGATCCGCCTTTGCGACCATGACAAACTTCTCGTAAAGCGCGGGCGCTGCCATGACCGGATGCCCGGAGGGAATATAGATGTCCGCGCAGTCCGTCGAGTACCGTTTGGGTGCCCAGTCCGCCGCGGTGCTTTTCTTCTGCCAGAATTGCAGCTTGGTCGGAAAGCCGTCCACGCCGCTGTCTGAAAAGGCGTGCTCCGGCAGCATCACCTGCCCTAAGAAGCTGAATCGGCTCTCCATCATGCGGATGGCGCCTTTATCGGAGAAGCTGTCAGCAAGAAAGGACGCCGGCACAATGACTGCCAGAATACCGAGGGGCTTGAGCAGCTTTGCCGCCTTCAGGCAGTAATACTGATGGGAAGTCATGACGGTGGCGTCCGGCATGATCCAGCGCAGGTGAAAGGGCGGATTGCCCAGGACAACATCAAAATGCGTTTGTGGCTCATAGTCCCGAATGTCACCCTGTACGATGTGTGCCTGCGGGTAGAGCTTTCGGGCAACGGCGCAGGCGTTGGGATCGACCTCACAGCCGTAGGCGTTGCGTTCATTTGGCAGGAAATTGAAGAAATTTCCCATGCCGCAGGTGAGATCCGCTACCAGATCTGTATCGGAGAGGCGCAGCGCCGAAACGATCATTTCGCACAGGGGCGGCGGTGTGAAAAACTGGCCGTTTTCCAGCTCCTTTTTCGCCGCGCTGAATGCGTTGTAGTTTTCATAGTCGCTGCGCCGCAGTCCGTGCAGGCCGCCATCTCCGGTATAGCGATTGAAAATATCCTCGTCGGTCACACCGGCCTGCTCACAGGTTCCGCTTTGCAGCAGGCGGAGAATCTGCTCATTCAGCTCTCTGCGCTCCTGCTCCGTCCGTCTTTTCGGGTAATATTCGTATTTCATGTTCAAATCACATCCTTATGTGCAAGTAGGGGGGAGGACACCGAAAACCGGCATCCTCCCCTTGAAATGTATAGAAAGCAGATCAATACAGTGTATGAAACGCCGCAATGATCCGCAGCCGCACCTCCGGGGTGCGGTCTGCGCTGGTGACATAGCGCCAGCCTTCCTTTGTGATGTAAGCGTCGATCTCCTCGACGCGGCCGCTGTCCAGACGGAGCCGCATAAAAATGTGGGGCCCATTCGTCTGTTCAGCCAGTTTGATCGCCATTGCTGAAATGCTCCTCCTCTGTCAGTAGTGTAAGCTGTTCTTCCTTGGGTGGAGCCGGAGAGCGCCGCTTATTCAGCTGCCGCTCCTTCTGCTCCCTGCGCCGCTGCCGGGACTCCCGCTTTTTGGCGGCCTGCTCCTTTTTGAGATCGACCGCATGTACGACCTCCAAGCCGTCCGCCACATCCCGTAGATCCTGCAGAAGATCCCTTTGCTCACTTTTGGCAATGCGGATATTCTCCACATCGTAGTGAAATTCAAAGTAATCATACTCCCCGTACCGGCGGTGCATTTTGCTGAAAAATGTCTGTCGCCGATCCTCTGGTGTCAGGTGCGGAGAGTCGATCACAGAGCTGCTCCAAAGCGGGTTGAAGTGCGCCTTTTTCGTTTCCAGCCAGATCTCCGCGTCCGTTTGAGCCACAGGATGGGGAAACACACGCTCGCCCTTGGTCACCTGCACTTTCTTTTCCTCCAGAAAGCCGATGCGGGTGACCCATGTGCGGCGCACATCATAAAAGACATTGGCGCGGCTCAGGTCCCGCTCCTGCTTGCGAATGACGCAGACAGGATTC
>DXUR01000114.1 GCA_019417795.1 Clostridiales bacterium
GGACAGGTGGCTGGCCGGAACATGTGGGCGGCCGTTCTTGGCTTCCTGATCACCGGCGTGGGCCTGCCTCTGCTGGGCGTGGCTGCCTTGGGCATCAGCCGCAGCAACGGCCTTTTTGACCTCAGCCATAAGGTGGGCCGTCCCTATGCGTTCTTTTTTACCTGCGCCCTTTATCTGACCATCGGGCCGTTTTTCGCCATTCCCCGGTGCGCAACGACTTCCTTCACCGTGGGTCTGGAGCAGATCCTGCCCCACGATGACAAAAGCTGGCTCTACCTGCTGCTGTTCTCTCTGCTGTTTTTCGCTGTGACGTTGGTCCTTTCTCTGCGGCCGGGCAAGATCCTTACTTATGTAGGCAAGGTCCTGACGCCCTGCTTCCTGGTGTTCCTGGCGATCATGGTATTCGTGACGATCCTGCATCCCACCACCAGCATCGGCGCGGTGGAGCCTCAGGGCGCTTATGCCGCACAACCCTTCTTCACCGGCTTTCTGGAGGGCTATAACACCATGGACGCCCTGGCAAGCCTTGCCTTCGGTATCGTGGTGGTGCAGGTGATCCAGGGCTTGGGCGTGGAAAAGGCGGAATCCGTGGCCATGACCACCGTCCGCTCCGGTATTCTTAGCTGCCTGCTGATGGGCGTGATCTATCTGCTGGTGACGCTGATGGGCGTCTGGAGCCGGGGCGCGCTGGAAGCCGCTCCCAACGGCGGCACGGCGCTGGCACAGATCGCCCAGCACTATCTGGGCAAGGCGGGCTTGTTGGTGCTGGCTGCCACCGTGACGCTGGCCTGCCTGAAAACGGCGGTGGGCCTTATCACCAGCTGCGCGGAGACCTTCGTGGGGATGTTCCCCAAGGGCCTGTCCTACCGGAATTGGGTGTTCGTGTTCACGGGCATTTCCTTCCTGCTGGCCAACGTGGGCCTGACCGCCATTATCACCTACGCTGTGCCGGTGCTGATGTTCCTGTATCCTCTGGCCATCACCCTGATCCTGCTGGCGCTGCTGGGCCACTTCTTTGACCATGACCGGGCGGTGTACGTCTGGGTCACCGGCCTGACTCTGGTGGCGGCTTTCTACGATCTGCTGCGGACGCTGCCGGATCATCTCCGTGCGGTGCTCCATGTGAATGGTTTGGTCGACACTGTGGGCAAGGCGCTGCCCTTTGCCACCATCGGCCTAGGCTGGATCTGCCCCGCGATCCTGGGGCTGGTTATTGGCCTGATTTTCCGGGCCGTCCGTCCGAAGAAGGCATAACATTATAAAATGTAAAAGGAACAGACCTTTGTGGGTCTGTTCCTTTTTGCCATAAAATTTGATTCCCGGCACATACTACCTCCAGAAACGGAGGGATCGCATGGAAAAAATCTCGAATGATTACCGGGAAAACATCCGGGTGCTGGACGGCCTTTTAGGCGTGGGCCGCAGCTGCGACATGGTGAGCCGGGATTACCTGATCGGCGGACGGCGGGCCCGGCTATGGGTGGTGGACGGCTTTGGCAGCGACAGCATCCTTGAGCGGATGGGGGCCTTCTGGCTGACACTGAAGCCGGAAAACGTGGTGGGCCTCACCGAAATGCAGGATTTTCTGGATCGGTATATTACCTTTTCAGAATCCAACGTCACCTTTGACATATCCGACGCCGTGACCTCCGTATTTTTGGGAAAATCCCTGCTGGCGGTGGAGGGACTGGCGGGGGTGGCGCTGATGGACGCCAAGGGCTACCCCAGCCGGAGCGTACACGAGCCGCCGGACGGCAAGGTGCTCCGGGGCAGCCACGACGGCTTTGTAGAGGCAGTGGTGCCCAATATGGCGCTGCTGCGCCGCCGCATCCGGGACCCGCACCTCACTATGGAGGGGCACAAGGTTGGTTCCCGCACCCATAATGACGCGGTCCTCTGCTATCTGGATGACAAGGTGGATCAGGACCTGCTGCGGAAGCTCCGGGGCAAGCTGCTGGGACTGGATGTCCGCTCCCTCTCCATGGCCCAGGAAAGTCTGGCAGAGGCCATTCGGCCTAAACAATGGTACAATCCGTTTCCGAAAGTGCGCTATACAGAGCGGCCCGACGCGGCGGCGGCCAGCATCATGGAGGGGAGCATCGTCCTGATGGTGGACAATTCCCCCTCTGTGATGATTTTGCCCACCGGTTTTTTCGATTTCACACAGGAATCCAATGACTATTACTTTCCGCCCTTGGTGGGCACCTATCTCCGGGTCCTGCGGGTAACGGTATTTCTCCTTTCTTTATTTATTACCCCGGCGTGGTATCTCATGGTCAGCGAACCGAACCGTTTGCCGGGGTGGCTGAACTTCCTGTCTTCCCCGGAGCCGGTGTCTTTGAGCCTGCTGAGTCAGCTTCTGGTGGTGGAATTTCTCATCGACGTATTGAAGCTGGCGTCCCTGAACACACCGGACAGCCTTTCCAATTCCTTTTCCATGCTGGGAGCCTTGGTCCTGGGGGATTTTGCGGTGCAGGCCGGGTGGCTGGGGCCGGAGGTGCTGGTGTATATGGCCTTCGTGTCCGTGGCGGGGTTCGCCCAGCCCAGCTATGAACTGGGCTACGCCTTCAAGCTGCTGCGGGTGGCGCTGCTGCTGGTGACGGCGGCCTTTGACGTCTGGGGGTTTTGTCTGGGCGTGGTGGGGATCTTCATCCTGCTGTGCACCACAAAGCCGCTGGTTGGGAAAGGATATCTCTATCCACTGGTTCCCTTCAACGGCAAGGCGCTGCTGCGGCTGCTGGTCCGGGAACCTATCAGCCGGGACAATACCTGAGAGCCTGTCAATAGAGCGGTGAGCTTTCCGCAGCGGGCAGAAAGAGCTTTTTCAATATGTTAAGCAGCCGTTTTCTTAATGAAGGCGGCTGTTTCTTGATTTGCGGACGTAGTGCATAAGCCTGCGGATTTTGGAATGTGCGTGTCGAAATATGTTGATTGGGATTTTTGACAATTGCCGCAATCGATTACGCCAAAGATTCTATGAAAATACCAAGAAGTCCATGAGTTTTTTCCTATATCAGCGAAGTTTTTTCTATCGCTTTTTCAGGGGAGAGCCGATACAATAGCATCATAACGGCGAGGCGGCCTGACCGCCTTGAACGGATGATCAATGATCTTGAGGAGGAACTAAGATGAAAAAGACACTTGCAATTCTCCTGTCTGCTGTCATGATGCTGGGCCTGTTGGCCGGCTGCGGCAGCAAGACCACGGAGCAGCCCTCTACCTCTGGCACTGAGAACACGGAGACCGCCGCGCTGAACGTGGGTGTGTTCTACTATGACTACTCTGACGTGTACATCTCCAGCGTCCGCAGCTCTATGGATGAGCAGCTCAAGGCTATGGGCGTGAACTACACCAACTATGACGGTGCCAGCAACCAGGCCCAGCAGACCGACCAGATCAACACCGCCATCTCCAACGGCGCCAACCTGCTGATCGTCAACATCGTTGAGACTTCCTCTCCCGATGCCGCTCAGAACGCTGTTGAGGCCGCTAAGACCGCCGGTATCCCCATCATCTTCTTCAACCGTGAGGTTTCTGACGATGTTGTGAACAGCTATGAGAAGTGCGCCTTCGTCGGCACCAACGCTCCCGAGGCCGGTCACATGCAGGGCCAGATGGTCGGCGAGTATCTGCTGGAGAACTATGACACCGTGGACCTGAACGGCGACGGCGTCATCTCCTACGTGATGTTCAAGGGCCAGGAAGGCAACGCTGAGGCTGAGGCCCGTACTCAGTTCGGCGTGGAGGACGCTAACGCTGTCCTGACTGCCGCTGGCAAGCCCGAGCTGGCTTACTACAACGCTTCTGCTACCGATAAGTACCTGGTCGACCAGGGCGGCAAGTGGTCCGCTCAGGCTGCTAACGACTACATGGCCACCATCCTCCCCGAGTATTCCGAGGCTAACGGCAACATGGTCGAGTTGATCATCTGCAACAATGACGGCATGGCCGAGGGCGCTGTCTCTGCTCTGCAGGGCGCTGGCTACAACACTGGTGACGGCAAGACCATCCCCGTGTTCGGTGTTGACGCTACCGATTCTGCCAAGCAGCTCATCAACGAGGGCAAGATGACCGGCACCATCAAGCAGGATGCCGAGGGCATGGCTTCCACCATTCTGAACCTGGTCAGCAGCGTTCAGGGCGGCGGCGAGCTGATGGACAACACTTCCTCCTTCAACGTGGACGAGGGCGTTGCCAAGATCCGTGTGCCTTACGCTACCTACACCGGCGAATAAGCCAGACCATCGCTTCTCTCGCCCCATTAAACAGTAAGGATAAGCGGGGCTGTCGGTTCGACAGCCCCGCTTTACAATTCAAGCGGTTCCGGTTCGGGCCGCTTTTCAACCCGCAGTGGAACGAACCCCGGGACGGAACGTGCCGTAAGGGGTCTGCCACGGGAATCACGCAGATAGGAGGTAAACGCAATATGGAGCAGCCGGCATTGCTGGAAATGCGGAATATCACAAAGGAATTCCCTGGTGTCAAGGCGCTGGATGGCGTTTCCCTTACCGTCCGGCCCGGCACCGTCCACGCCCTGATGGGTGAGAACGGCGCAGGAAAGTCCACCCTGATGAAATGTCTGTTCGGCATTTATGCCAAGAATGCAGGTACCATCGTTCTGGACGGTAAGGAAGTTGATTTCAAAAGTTCAAAAGAGGCGCTGGAAAACGGCGTGGCCATGGTCCATCAGGAACTGAACCAGGCCCTGACCCGCAGCGTCATGGATAACCTGTGGCTGGGCCGCTATCCCAAGGTGGCGGGTCTCATGGTCAGCGAGTCTGTCATGCGCAAGCGCACCCGGGAGATCTTTGAGGAGCTGGATGTCCATGTGGACCCCAAGGCCATCATGTCCACCCTGCCCGTTTCCCAGCGGCAGATGGTGGAGATCGCCAAGGCGGTCAGCTACAACGCGAAGATCATCGTGTTCGATGAGCCTACCTCCTCTCTGACGGAGGCGGAGGTCGAGCACCTGTTCCGCATCATCAATATGCTGAAGGAGCGGGGCTGCGGCATCATTTACATCAGCCACAAGATGGACGAGATCCTCCGCATCAGTGACGAGGTCACCATCATGCGTGACGGTCAGTGGGTGGCAACGCGCCACGCCAAGGACCTGACCATGGAGGAAATCATCAAGCTGATGGTGGGCCGCGAACTGACCAACCGTTTCCCGCCCAAGGACAATAAGCCCGGCGAGGTGATCCTGGAAGTGGAGCATCTGGCGGGCAAATACACCCGCCTGAAGGACGCCAGCTTCCAGCTGCGCAAGGGTGAGGTGCTGGGTATCGCCGGACTGGACGGCTCCGGACGCACGGAGGTGCTGGAGAATCTGTTCGGCGCCATGACCAAGGAGAGCGGCACCATCCGCCTCCACGGTAAGGAGATCAAGAACAAGACCCCCCGGGAAGCCATTAAAAACGGCTTCGCCCTGCTGACGGAGGAACGCCGGGCCACGGGTATCTTCGGGATCCGTGACATCAAGGAAAACACCGTCATTTCTAACCTGAAAAGCTATCTGGCAGGCGGTTTCTGCCTCAGCGATAAGAAAATGAAAGAAGATACCGACTGGGCGATCCAGGCCATGCACATCAAAACGCCCAGTCAATCCACACAGATCCGCTCGCTCTCCGGCGGAAACCAGCAGAAGGTCATCATCGGCCGCTGGCTTCTGACCAAGCCTGAGGTCCTGCTGCTGGACGAGCCGACCCGCGGTATCGACGTGGGCGCGAAATACGAGATCTACCAGCTGATCCTCGACCTTGCCAAGGAGGGGAAGGGTGTCATCATGGTGTCCTCCGAAATGCCGGAGCTGTTGGGCATTTGTGACCGTATTCTGGTCATGTCCGGCGGTGTTCTGGCCGGCGAGGTGGATGCCCGGAACACCAGCCAGGAGGAGATCCTGACGCTGGCAGCCAAATATGTGTAAGGAGGAGCGCACTGTGAATCAAGAAACGAACGTACAGGAAGCCCGTGTCCGGCAGCCGTGGACGGCCCAGCGGGTGGGAGACATCCTTTTAAATAACGCATTGCTCATCATCATGGCCATTGCGGTCGTTTACATCGCCATCAAGAACCCCAACTTCATCAAACCCGCATCCCTCATCAACATCCTCTCCCAGACGGCGGCCTATCTGCCTGCCGCATTGGGCATCGGCGGCTGTATCGTGCTGACCGGTACCGACCTGTCCGCAGGCCGTGCCGTGGGCATCACCGCCTGTATCTCTGCATCTCTGCTGCAGAACGCCGCTAACATGGCCAACAAGATGTGGCCGCAGATCGGTACTCTGCCCATTCCCGTGGTCATTGTGCTTGCCATGCTCATCGGCGCGGCGATCGGCTGCTTCAACGGCTTCTTCGTGGCAAAATTCAAGCTGCATCCTTTCATCGTGACTCTGGGCACACAGCTGATCCTCTACACCGTACTGCTTTTGTATGTCCAGCAGGGCAATAACAAGGGTATGGCCATTTCCAATCTGGACCCGTCCTACACCGGCTTTGTCAAGGGCAGCCTGTTCAGCATCGGCGGTACGCCCATTCCCAACTATGTGCTGTTCGCCATCGTGCTGACGGCGGTCATGTGGTTCGTCTGGAACAAGACCACCTTTGGCAAGAACATGTTTGCTCTGGGCTCCAATGAGGAAGCTGCCAGAGTTTCCGGCGTCAATGTGTTCGGCGTGACGGTGGGCGTTTTCGCCCTGGCCGGCGCTATGTATGGTTTTACCGGCTTCATCGAGGGCGCACGTATCGGCTCCAACACGGCCAACACCGGCCTGAACTATGAGTTGGACGCCATCGCGGCCTGCGTCATCGGCGGCGTGTCCTTCGTGGGCGGCATCGGTAAGATCAGAGGTATCGTTATCGGCGTTGTCATGCTGCGGCTGATCTTCGTGGGTCTGACCATGGTGGGTGTGCCGCAGGATCTGCAATACCTCATCAAGGGCGCTATCATCCTGTTTGCCTGCGCACTGGATATGCGGAAATACCTTGTGAAAAAATGATCTGCGACAAAGATGGCCCGCCTTTGCGAGCCATCTTTGCTTTATCTGGGACTTTTTGCGGCGAAACGGCGGCAAAAACCGCCGTTTTTCCTACAATCCAGCCAATTCACGTTCGGACTACCCCTTGAACTCGAAAAACATGGACATACCGTTTCGCTTCGCTTCACTTCGTGGTATAATAGCCGCAAAAGAGGCTGCTATCGGATCGCTGCTTTTCCATCCGGCAAAGCCGGAGGACCGGGCGGCGGAGGTGCCGTAGACAAGAAAGAAGGTCGGAGCCATGGAACTGTACCGGGTGCTGTTGGTAGATGACGAGGAGGATATCCGCGAGGGTATCAGCCGGAAAATGGACTGGCTGGGGCTGGGATTCTCTCTGGTGGGGGAGGCCGCCAACGGTCAGGACGCTTTGGAAC
>DXUR01000115.1 GCA_019417795.1 Clostridiales bacterium
GAGACCACCGCCATGGTGGTGGGGTGGTCTGCATCCACAGCCATGCCGGAAACATCCACCTTGTTTTCTGCCAGAACCTCTTTCAGGTAGCGGCCAAAGGCATCCGCACCCACCTTGCCGATAAAGGCGGTCTGTGCGCCCAGTCTGGAAGCAGCCACAGCCAGATTTGCCGGGGCACCGCCGGGGTTTGCGGCAAACTGAGGAATGCCGCGCGCATCCTTGCCGGTCTGGGTCAGGTCGATCAAAACTTCACCAATCGTTAAAATGTCCATGATACTTCTCCTTATTCTTGATGTGAAACCCAACGATCACCGCTGGAACAGATAATGAATGTAAGCGGCTGCACGCTCCGGGTGCGGTGCATTCTGCACCACCCCAAGATAGACCTTGCCAGAAAAACCTGCCTGCCTGACAAACGGCGTGTCCGAAATATCCAGCACGGTCCCACCGGCGTTCAGACCCGACAGTGCATGGAAAGACGCATCCAGTGTCCGCAGATCGAGAAAATAATCATCTGCCAACAGTCGGTCCCGTGCATATTCGTCCATCAGAACAACATCTAACCGCTGGGCACTGACTGCACCCAGCAGCTTCATCTCCGAAGCATATACATACTGCTCCTCTGCGCGTTCGCTTTCGCTGAGCAGCAAGCCGGACAGCAGATCGACCTGTTGCTTTTTGGTCAGACCCTGCGCCTCGGCAAAGCCGGTGGTAAGCTGTTCCGTCAGATCAGACCCGGCAGTGATATTTACCAGACCAAGGTAAAGCACATCCTCTTTTTTCGTCACATGACGGTAGGCTGCATAGCCAAGGATATAGACGACGATGAGCACGATCGCAATGGGCAGCTTGTAATATGCCCAGATGTGCTCCCACTTTTTGCGCCCATGGAGGGAGCGGAGCGTATCCCGGTCAGTTTTTGTCATGGTCGTATTCCTCGTGTACTGCATCAGGGTCTCCACCGATCAGATAGAGGATCCGAAGCATCAGAAAGGAGCAGAGCATGGCACAGAAGCCCATGCCCAGCAGGAATGCAGGCGTGAACACAAACACTATGACGTACCCCATGATGCCATAGATCGCCGCCATCAGCAGGGTGCAAAACAGATACCGGACACCCACGAGAAGCGCTGTTTTCAGGATGCCGAAGGTGGTGTTTTCAAACCGTGCCAGCAGAGGAAAGGCATACAGCAGAACGATGCCGTACAGAACTGCCGCACCAATAAGCACTGCAGTGAGCAGCGTCCAGAAAATGTTTTCGCTCCACATTCGGCGCAGCACAAAGCCATCCGCAGCCAGGAAACTGCCGACTGCCAGCAGGATAAGCCAGAGTTTTGTGGCAGGCTTAAAATTTTCCCGGAACGCCTTAAAAAACATCCGGGTCAGACCATCGTCCCGATCTTCCGCCATTTTGAGCGTGACGTAGAACAATGCGGTCGTAGAAGCCCCTATGGTAACGATGGGCAGGCTGCACACGAGCCATAAGATGTTCAGGTAAGCACTGTAAGTCAATTTCGTCAGCACAGCAAACAGCGGCTTGTCCGTATTGCACAGGTCACGCATGGGGGTTCTCCTTTCGCTCAATCTCCTGTGGATTCGCGCAGGATCAGGTTAGTTTCCGTATAGACGGTGCGATAGTTCAGTGATGGCTCTTCGATGCGGGTCATAAGCAGATTGGCAGCGGTGTAGCCCATGATCTGTTCATGGATATGGATCGAAGTCAGACGGGGGACAAAGTAGGAAGCCTCCTGACTGTCATCGAAGCCGCAGACCCAGATATCATCGGGAACCGAATACCCCAGCTCATTCAATGCCTTGACCAGATCCATGGCAACAAAGTCATTGGCGCAGACAAAGGCATCCGGCATCGTTTTGAACCGACGTATGGTTTCGTACAGGGATGCCGGATAGTTCTGCTGTCCAGATGGCATCGCACAGGTGCTCAGGCCTTCTGTCAGACCAAAGTGCTCCATTGCATCCTTATAAGCCATATAACGCTCAAAGAAGGACTGACAGTGGTTTTTATCCCCCGCAAAGCTGATGCGTTTTTTGCCGCGCTGGACCATGTGGGCCACCGCATTCTGGATCTCAATGCGGTTTTCCATATAAAGGCGGTCAGCTTTAAGAGGAGGACGCATCTCCATCACAGGGGTGTCTACAAACAGCAGCGGAACATCCAGATCGCACAGCATCTGTGCGTAGTCATAGTCGAATACTTCAAAGCAGATGATGCCGGCTGTGCGCTGGATGTTGAGAGAAGATGGAAGTTTTTTCTCTTTCAGCTCTATGGGAGAAATGCGATGAATGGTCATGCCGCTGTGCAGATGGTCGATTTCCGCCTGGAAACGATCCAGCATCATGGAGGAAAAGTGAGAGCTGCTCAGAAACTGGGTCGTCAGCATGGCGATCTCCCGTTTGTCACTCGGCAGAATGAAAGGCTCTGCTGCTTTTGCAGCGTCTTCCTGAAACAGTGGCAGATAGGCAAACTGCTTATAGCCCATTTCGGCGGCTTTGCGCAGGATCTTCTCCCGTGTGGCATCTGCCAGCACACCGGTGTTGTTGATGGCCTTTGAAACTGTGTTGCGGGAAAGCTGCAGTTCGTTTGCAATATCCTGAATGGTGACTTTGGTTGCCATAAGTCATCCTCTTTCTTTTATAAATAAAGTCTGGTGACGGATCTTATTCTTTATGCCTCCAGTATAGTGCAAATGCACAAATTAGTCAAACGTAAAAATGCAAATCATCATTTTGCATATTTGCACTTGTTCAAATTTGTGCACCTGTACAAATGCACAGTATTTCTTTATGTATCCCATGAATTATCATTGACATTCGCTTGTTTGCGTGGTATAAATGAATTACAGAGTTTTACATTTGCACAATCGAAGTGAAGAAAACGTAAAATTCAAAGGTGCAAACGTAAAACACGAGTCGAACGGCAAGCAAATCAAAAAGGAGGAGAATGATTCATGAAAGCAAAGACGGCCTCGCCGGAAACGGCTGTGCTGACAGCAGAACGCAAGCTGCACAACACATGGGTCTACATCAAACGGCATTGGCAGCTTTACCTGTTGTTCCTGCTGCCTGCCGTGGTGCTGACGCTGGTGTTCAAGTACGCTCCCATGGGCGGTGTGCTGATCGCGTTCCAGAAGTACAATCCCTTCAAGGGCATCTGGGGCAGCGAGTGGGTAGGCTTCAAAAACTTTACCCGCTTCATGTCCTCGCCGGACTTCCAGCGCTATCTGATCAACACCCTGAAGCTGAGCGTCTACGGTCTGCTGTGGGGCTTCCCGATCCCTATCCTGCTGGCATTCCTGCTCAACCGTATCGAGAGCAAGAAGATCAAGCAGAAGGTGCAGCTGGTGCTGTATATGCCCAACTTCATCTCGGTCATCGTGCTGTGCGGTATCGTCCGGGTGCTGCTGAGTGTCACCGGTCCGGTGAACGGCCTGCTTCACACCAGCATCAACTTCATGACGCTGCCGGAAGCGTTCCGCCCCATCTACATCATCAGCGGCATCTGGCAGGGTGCCGGCTGGGCATCCATCATGTACACCGCATCCCTTTCTAACGCCAGCAAAGATCTGAAGGAAGCTGCTATGATCGACGGCGCAAACCTGATCCAGCAGATCATGACAGTGGAGTGGCCCGCCATTAAGGATATGGTCGTGATTCAGTTCATCCTGCAGGCAGGCAACATCATGAGCATCGGTTTTGAAAAGGCCTATGCCCTGCAAACTGACCTGAACCTGAACACTGCCGAGATCATTGCAACGTACGTTTATAAAAAGGGCCTGTTGGACGGCGATTACAGCTTCTCCACGGCAGTCGGTCTGTTCAACACCGTTGTCAACGTCATCCTGCTGATCGCAGTGAACAAGGTCGTTGCCAAAATGAACGATGGCAAGGGCTTGTAAGGAGGGGTTTACCATGGCAAAACAGAAAAAATCAAAAATGGCCCTCTACACCAGACAAGATAAGATCATCCTGTACTGCGGCTACGCACTTCTGGGCTTGTTCCTGCTGGCGATCATCGTTCCGATGATCTACATCGTCATCGCGTCCTTTATGGACCCGGTCACTCTGCAAAACAAGGGTATCTCCTTTGATTTCAGCAAGTGGAGTCTGGATGCTTACCAGCGTGTCGTTTCGGACAAGCAGATCTGGGTCGGCTTCAAGAACGCAATACTTTACTCGATCATCTTCACCATCATCTCGGTAGCTGTGACGATGCTTGCCGCTTATCCCATGTCGCTGCCGGACTTCAAAGGCAAAACGATCTTCAACACCTTGTTTGTGATCACGATGTTTTTCAGCGGCGGTCTGATCCCCACCTACCTGCTCATCAACAATCTGGGTCTGCTGGATTCCATGTGGGCGGTCATTCTGCCGGGAGCATTCAGCGTGTGGAACATGATCATTGCCCGTACCTATTATCAAGGCATCCCGCGTGAGCTGCGTGAAGCTGCGGATGTGGATGGAGCCAGCGAGATGCTTTACTTCTTCAAGATCCTGCTGCCCGTCTGTATGCCGGTGGTGGCAGTTCTGGCCCTGTGGCAGTTCGTGGCAATGTGGAACAGCTACTTTGACGCCATGATCTACCTGAACAGCGCATCGAAGCAGCCGCTGCAGCTGGTGCTGCGTTCCATCCTGATCCAGAGCCAGCCGGAATCCGGCATGATCGCAGATATCCAGAGCACTGCCGAACGTGCGAAGATGGCAGAGCTGCTCAAATATGCAACCATTATTATTTCCAGTCTGCCGCTGCTGGTGATGTATCCCTTCTTCCAGAAGTATTTTGATGCCGGCATCATGGCTGGTTCCATTAAAGGCTGAGGATATTCCAGAATTTTATAAGCGGGTACGCTCATCTGTTACACGAAAAAAGAAACATAAAAAAGGAGAAAATACCATGAAAAAGCTGATCTCTCGCCGCAACTTCCTCAAGGTCTGCGCTCTGGCGGGCTCTGCCGCTGCTCTGTCTGCCTGTGGCGGCGGCAAATCCACCGGCAGCGGTAATTCTGCTGCCGCAGCTGTGGACGTGACCGGTGCCGTTACATTTCCGCTGTCTGAAAAGGTCACCTTTACCGGTATGACCAGCTTCCCTGTGGGCAGCGAACCCGAGCCGAACAACCGCACCATCTTCAAGCGTCTGGAAGAGCAGACCAATGTGCACATCGACTGGACCGCCATCCAGTCCGACCAGTGGAGCGATAAGATCACCCTGAATATGTCCAACCCCAACACCCTGACGGATTTTGTTTTTACTGCTGATTTTACCGACAGCAATCTGCTGCGCTACGCAGATCAGGGTGTCATCCTCAATCTGGAAGACTACATTGACAACAATATGCCGAATCTCCAGAAGGTCTTTGAGAAGTACCCGGAGTACCGCACCATGTGCACCGACAGCGATGGCCACATCTGGGCACTGCCCTGGATCGAGCAGCTCGGCGCAGAAAAGACCGCCATCCAGACCATTGGCAACATGAGCTTCATCAATACCAAGTGGCTGAACTTCCTCGGTCTGTCGATGCCCACCACGGTGGACGAGTTTGAGCAGGTGCTGATTGCATTCCGTGATAACGCCGCTTCTATCAAGGCAGAGTATGGCATTGACGGCGACATCATCCCCATGTCCTGCATCGTCAACAACGGCGATCAGGACCCCAGCATCCTCATCAATGGCTTTGGCGAAGGCTACGGCGATGCAGACAAAGACCGCCATATCGCCGTTACCAACGACCGGAAAGTCATCTGTGCCGCCACCCAGCAGGGCTACCGCGATGGTCTGGACTGGCTGCACAAGCTGTATGCCGAGAAGCTCATTGACCCGGAGTGCTTCACGCAGGAGTGGTCCACCTATGTTTCCAAGGGCAAGGCTGGCCGCTATGGTGTCTGCTTCAGCTGGGATATTGCCAACATCGACAACCTGACCGACTGGGAGCCGCTGCCTGCCCTGACCGCCGATACCCGAAATATTACTCCGCAGAACGGCTCTTTCACCAGCGGCTTTGCCCGCGGCAGGTGCGTTGTCACCGCAAAGGCGGCTAATCCTGCACTGGTTTGTGCATGGCTGGATCAGATGTACGCACCCCTCCAGTCTCCGCAGAACAACTGGGGTACTTACGGCGATGCGGAAGGCTTTAACATTTTTGAACTGTCCACCAACGATAAGGGCGAGCCCATGCTGAAGCACGCTCCTCTGGGCGATGCTTCTCCCGTGGAAGTCCGTGAAGCGCAGTGTGTCAGTGGACCTCTGGCGGTTCTGGATGATTACTATGGTGTATACGTTACCTGCCCGGACGATGCACAGTATCGTCTGGACTGGATCAAGGAGATCTACACCCCGGATATGAACAACGATTATGTCTATCCCAATGTCTTTATGAGCAACGAGGACACCGAGCAGGTCTCTAACCTGCAGGCAGATCTGCAGACCTACATGAATACGCAGAAGGCCGACTGGATCATGAACGGCACTACGGATGCAGAGTGGAACGAATATCTGAGCAAGCTGGAAGCCTACGGCCTGTCCGACTATCTGGGCATTATGCAGAAATATCTGGATGCTTACTACGCATAAGAATTCTTTCCTTTGGAGGATTCCATGAACGATTTGACTTTACAAAAAGCCCGTGCCTACGAGGCCGAGCACGGCGCTGCCATTTCCCCGGCGGAACGCCCTGCTTACCACATGACCCCCTATGTGGGCTGGCTGAACGACCCCAACGGCTTCTCTTATTATAAAGGGAAGTATCACCAGTTCTATCAGTATAATCCCTACGATGTGCGGTGGGCGCCCATGCACTGGGGTCACGCGGTCAGCACCGACCTGCTGCACTGGGAGTATCTGCCCTGTGCGCTTGCCCCGGATTCCCCGGTGGACAACGGCCCCGGCTGCTTCTCCGGTTCTGCCACCGAGATGGATGACGGCAAGCAGCTGCTGATGTACACCAGCGTGATTGCAGAAAAGCAGCCCAATGGGGAGATGCGGGACATCCAGACCCAGAGCATTGCCATCGGTGACGGTCTCAACTACGAAAAGCCTGCCTGCAACCCGGTGCTGACCCAGAAAGACCTGCCGGAAGGCTTCAGCAAGTTCGACTTCCGGGACCCCAAGATCTGGCGTGAGGCCGACGGCACCTACTCCGCCGTCACCGTCTGCCTGGCCGAGGACGGCAGCGGCGCAGCGGCACTGTTCCAGAGCAAGGACGGCTTCGACTGGCACTTTGTCACGGTGCTGGAACGCTGCAACAATCAGTACGGCAAAATGTGGGAGTGCCCGGACTTCTTCCCGCTGGACGGCAAGCAGGTCCTGATGCTCGGCCCCATGGAGATGCTGCCCAAGGGCGAGTTCCACAACGGTCACAACGTGATTGCCTTCATCGGCAGCTACGACGAAG
>DXUR01000116.1 GCA_019417795.1 Clostridiales bacterium
CCCGGTTTCAGCAGAACATGACTGCGCATGGAAAAGCTGGTTTCGAAGCGTCCGTTGATGCAGAAGTTGACTTCCAGCACGCCGACCTGTGTGCGGATCTCCGTATACGATCCCATTTCCAGCTGCATCAGCATCACGCTCACGCCGTCAAAGATCCGAAAACAGTGAATTTCTCCGTTTCCGTCGGCGTTTTCAAAGCCGCCTGTCTGACCGATCGGGCAGGAACCGATATTGGTTTCGTCATGGTAAGTAATGTGAACGATGGTCAACACCGCCTTTCTCCAATGGAATGCCATGCGCCTGTGCCGATGCCGGCGTTTACTCCGTGCTCGTCCATGTGTGGATGGCTGCGCTCACGCGGCGGTCAATATCCTGGCGTGTCTGTCTGCACGCTTCCGGAAACTGCTTTGCTGCCTGAAATGCCAGACGGACGAAGAGGCCTGCTCCCACAGGCAGCATGATCTTCAGCATTCCCTCCGGGAAAACAAAGTGGGTACCGTGGGCATAAACCGCCGTCTCAACCTCGCATTCATGGGGCTTTTCCGCAAGGCGCTTTTCCATGCGGTGGATGTATCTGGCGGCATCCCACAGCACGTCGTCCTCCGCGCCGATGAGCAGCAGCTTGCCATGGATGTTCTCGACGGGAATATACTCCTCCGGCTCGATCGGGTGCGCCGCCTCGGAATCGTCAAACAGCTTGCGGGAGTTTACCATATCGCCGGTGCGTTTGCTCTCGGCGGCGATACAGTGCCAATAGTCCGGGTGCTGATAGCAAAACGGCATATAGGGCAGCGGCTTGCCCCGGTATGAGAACAGCGACTCGCCCGCCACCGGCCACTCCTTGCAGCCGTCCCGTTTGCCCTGCTGAAAGCCCTGCCACACAAAGTCGCTGGGCGTCATGGCAATGGTCAGGGTGATCTCCGGAAACATGGCCGCCGCCGTCAGCGCAAGCGTTCCGGTGGTCGACGCCCCGGCAATGCCGATTTTTTTGTTCCCGTTGGCTTTCAGCCACGAAATGGCCGCCTCCATGCGCTCCAGCGGATAATTATGATGGCCGTAATCCTTTTTCGCAGGCGACATGGTGAGCACATTTACGCCCCGCCCGCAGAGCCATTTCGCGGCCGAGCGGGCCAGCCGATCCTCCGGATCGTCACCAATCATCGCAATGACCGCGCAGTCCGATCCGCCAGCACACGCCCAGTACGCGCCGTAAAAGCCGTCAGGCTCCACATTAAAGTGCAGGTGCTTCATGTTCTCCCACTCCTTTTAAAAATCCGTGCTTTGCACGCTCCTCAGTGTCATCCGATTCGTCGTAAGCATCATAGGGCGCAGCCGGGTCAGGAACCCGTTTTTTGAACGGTGAGCACAGCTTATCTTTATGGGCGAAAGCAAAGTCAAAATTATCCGTCCAGCCTGTGTGACCGGTGAGAAACAGCGGATGCAGTCTGCGGCTTTGCAGCTTTGCCTCCAGCGCCGCCAATGACTTCATTGCCAGACGATTGTCCTCCGCCAGGGAGGAAATGAAGCTGTAGCCGCCGTCGGCCCCGAACCAGAGGGTATCGCCGGTAAAGAGGTATTTGTCGTCGACCAGATAGACCATATGCCCCCATGTATGGCCGGGGACTAGAAAGCACTCGATCCTGATCCCGTCGATATCCAGAATCTGCCCGTCTGTAAGCAGCACCTTCTCATTGTTGATAGTGACCTGCGGCAGCTTATAGAGGTGATAGATCACCTTGCGGCGGACTTCACCAGTAAGATAATGGTTTTCAATCTCGCCGATATAGAGCTTTGCGCTCCGGAACAAACCGGGGCTGTCTGCCTCCACCGCACCCACATGGTCGGTGTCCTGATGAGTGATGAGGATGTGCCGGATGGACTGCGGGTCAATACCCAGCCAGCCCATTTTTTCTGCCAGACGGTCGTAGTTATACCCGGCATCGATCATGATGGTGGTGTCGCCCTTGCGGTAGAAAAAGATGTTCGCCACCCACTCCCGCACGCAGGCCACGCGCTCATCCACCCAGCCAGTGTTCAGCGGCTTGAAGATCTCCTTACCCCGATACATTCTGCTCATTTCTTTTTTCTGAAACTCGGTGGCATTCTTTGACATCGGCAGATTCCTCCTTACAGCAGTATTCCGGTCCCCGGAACACAGATGGCCTTGAAATGCAGTGAGTTTTGTCTGATCGTTTCCTTTGTGATCAGTCCCAGCACAGTGCCCCGCTCCTGCGCATTTGTTAAATTCATCTAACTCAAGTATGTAAAAGATTAGGTTAGAGCAAGCTAACTCGCACTCTTTTGAAAAGCTGCATCGCTGCAGCCTTTCCGCTTATGCAAATAGCTCCCGGCAGGCGCCGCGCACCAGCGTTTCCAGCACCTGCGGGTAAAGCGCTCCGATCTGTCCCTGATGGGAGACAGTCAGAATGAGCCCCCGTACCGTGGCAGCCGCCAGCGCCATGCCGCCCTTTGGCTGCAAACCGCCCGCTTCCAGCAGTGTGCGGATGTGCGTCTCGTCATCGTGGTAGTGAGCCGTTTTGACCTCCTCCGGCAGTCTGTGCAGGAGAAACTCCGCGTCATTTTCGATGAACACGAAGGCTTTTGCCTCGGAGAGCCACCGGCAGGCTGCCAGAATTGCCGCAGCTGCGCAGTCAGCAGGAAGCAACGCCGCATTCTCCTGCAAGGCGTTCTGCGCCGCCGCAAAGCACTCGGTATGAATATCCTCCAGCATAGCGAAAAACAGGAGTTCCTTGGAGTCAAAAAACTTGTAGAACGAACCTTTGGAGATTCCGACAGCATTTGCCAGTTGCTCCACAGTGGTCTTTCGCATCCCAACGGTAACGCCGCAGCACCGCGCTTCGCGGATCAGATTCCTGCAAATCAATCGATTCTGTTCGTCTGTAAAAGCCACGGCCCACACCTCGTTTGAATTTATGACCACATTTGCTTTTTAGGTCATATTATAACGTCATAAAATGATGCTGTCAACAAAAATACAAGCTCCTCGTCATAGAGCTGTTCTGCTGGCATCTCCTGCCCGGTATGATCCTGGTCGAAAGGTCTCGCTTTCACCCATCCGACATGAGCATACAGAACAAATGCCTGCCAAGCGGGTAACCATTCAGATCCGATAAAAGTGAGGGATCATGACCAAAAACAGTGGAACGGCAAAACTCCTTGTTTTCTTCATTGGGGATCACCGTAATGATCGTAAAAGGCCGCGCGGGGCAGTTTGACGCCGGACGGAAGAATAACCGGCAGGTCTTCTTTCCCTTCCTTCAGCAGTTATTTGGACAGCCGTCCCTTGCTGCTGCGGCCACGCCGTTTAAGATAGAAAAGCCCTCCGGTCCTTCGGTCAGATAGACGCGCTCCACACCCTCTTGGATTCCGCAGTGGCTATTTACCTCAAATCTCCGTGCTGCTTTGCTGTAACTCAATTTTTCTTTCCGCATGGCTTAATCACCAGCTTCTTGAATTCCGGTGGATAGCGCTTGTTTGGTACTCCCTCCGACATAATAAAGCCCCCTATTTGTCAGGCAGTATATCTTACTGCCTGACAAATAGGGGGCTGTGCGAAATCGTATGCTGTCAGCATATTCACCATGCCCTGGGGCACAGCTTTTCTTATCCTCTTTCAGGGCTTATGCAAGCCACCCGTTTTACGGATGATCCCGACCTGCTGTTTATGCTTCCGGCTCTTTGCACTCTTTCTCCTTGTCCAAGAGATCCGTCATGCTGTCCAGACTGATGCCCAGCGTGGACGCGTTGTGCAGCAGGGCGGAGGTGGTGGGCTGAATGACGCCCGCCACGCCCAAAGCGATGAGCATGCAGTTGAAGCCGACGATGAACCGGTAGTTCCGATGAATGCGGTTCATCAGGGCCTGACTGATTTTCCGCAGGGTCACCAGCTCGAAAAGATCCTCCGAGGCGATGGTCACATCGGCGATTTCCCGGGCGATGGCGGCGCCGGTGTTGATGGCGATGCCCACATCCGCTTCGGAAAGGGCAGGGGTGTCGTTGACGCCGTCGCCGATCATGATGACCTTCCGGCCCGCCGCTTTCTCCTGCCGGATGAAGCTGGCCTTATCCTCCGGAAGCACATCAGCGTAGAACTGATCCACGCCCACCTCCCGGGCAACGGCCTGGGCGGTCTTGCGATTGTCACCGGTCATCATGACCACCTTGCTGATGCCGCAGGCGTGCAGCGCTTCAATGGCAGCCTTGGCTTCCTTCCGCAGGGGATCCGCAATGCAGATCTCCGCTGCCAGACGGCCGACAATGCACAGATACAGGTGAGAATATTCCTCCGGCAGGGCATTGAATTTTTCCTCCTCACCCTCCGGAATCACGCAGCCCTCATCCTCAAAAACGAAGTGAGCGCTGCCGATGATGACCTTTCTGTCCTCCACAGAGCTGGAGATCCCGTGGGCCACACATATTCCACCTGAGAGTGGTACTCCTTGTGGTCCAGGCCCAATCGCTTGGCCTCTGCCACCACGGCATTGGCCATGGAATGGGGGTAATGCTCCTCCAGGCAGGCGGCCAGCTGCAGCATCTCACTGGCGCTGTAGCCATCGAAGGCCACCACTTTGGCCACCGTGGGGGTCGCGTAGGTCAGGGTGCCGGTCTTGTCGAACACCACCGTATCAGCGTTGGCTACCGCCTCCATGAAGCGGCCGCCCTTGACGGAGATATGATAGTTCTGGCTCTCCCGCATGGCGGAGAGAACGGCGATGGGCATGGACAGCTTCAATGCGCAGGAAAAGTCCACCATCAGGACGGCCAGGGCCTTCATGGTATTCCGTGTCAGAAGATAGGTCAGGGCCGTGCCGCCCAGCGTATAGGGCACCAGACGGTCCGCCAGCCGGGATGCCTTGTCCTCTGCTGTGGATTTCAGCTTTTCCGATTCCTCGATCATCCTCACGATCCGGTCGTACCGGCCGCCGCCGGCCGCCTTATCCACCCGGATAACGCATTCTCCCTCTTCTGTCACCGTTCCGGCGTAGACATAGCTTCCGGGGCCCTTGGGCACCGGCATGGACTCACCGGTAATAGACGATTGATTGACGGTGGCTTCCCCTTCCACCACCTTGCCGTCCAGAGGGATCATACCGCCGGTGCGGACCACGATGCAGTCCCCGGCCTTCACATCTCCGATAGGGACCAGCACTTCGGTGCCGCCGGCCTTCAGCCAAACCTTGTCCACATTCAACGACATGGCGCCTGCCAGGTCTGCCACAGACTTCTTGTGGGTCCAGTCCTCCAGGATCTCGCCCAGGTTCAGCATGAACATCACGGAGCTGGCGGTGTCGAAATCCCCCCGGACCATGGACACAGTCACGGCAGTAGCATCCAGAACCGACACAGCCAGACGGCCATGGAGCAAAGAGGTCAGCCCCGCCCGGATGTACTTGACAGAGCGGAACACGGCAATAAACGTCCGGATGGACATCGGCAGGAACAGCTTGCTGCCTGCCCGCCGCAGAACGGTGAACACCAGCTTGTCCTCGAATTCCCGGTTCAGTTCACGGGAGCTATGCTTCGGTGCCAGCGCCTCTGACTTTTCATAGGAATTTTGCTCTTGAGATTATTATTGCAGCAACGGCCAGACAGTGAAAAGTATTTTCGTTAGCGTATTGACATTACAAGGGGGCGGGGCCTTGCAGTGACGATACGCGGTGACCTCCATGTGAAGTCTCCTGGTGTAAAGCAGTTCATGGCTAATTAAAGGGAACAAAAAGAAAGGGAAAGCACAATCCAGACGGTATCAGCGGCAGTCTACAAGAATAAATTGTGATTACACAAGATTGGTGCTATAATAAGAGAAAAGTTCCTGCCGGGGCAGCCGCCCCGGTGGTATGGATAGAAAGGCAGGAAAACAATATGCACATCAGCTATAAACCACTCTGGCATACACTGTTAGAGCGTGATATGAGAAAAGAAGATTTAAGGCTTGCCGCCGGTATGACAACGAATATGATTGCCAACATGAGCAAAGAGGGAAAGCACATCAGCATGGACACATTAGCCCGTATCTGCGAAACGCTGAATTGTGAGATTACCGATGTGATTGAGTTAGTACCAGACGAGCCTGCTTCCACAGGAGGTAAGGAACATGAGCGAATTGAAACCAAGAATAACAGAAAACGGAATTGATTATATCCTTGTCGGAGATTACTACATCCCGGATTTGAAACTGCCGGAGGAACACCGCCCCATCGGAAAGTATGGACGGATGCACCGGGAATATTTAAGGGAAATCCATCCAGCCCGATTGAACACATTGACCTTGACTGGGGAGTTATGGACATATCTTGCAGACCTGAACGAACAGGCACAGGAACGGTTAGACACCATCATGGAGCAGATGAAAGCCACCGAGGGCGTGACCGAGGAATTGAAGCGTACCCGTCAAATGGAATGGGTGCAGCGTTGCAATAACATTCACAACCGGGCAGAAGAAATTGTTTTGCATGAGATGATTTATTCGTAATGATATGTTAAGAGTTAAGCAAATATGAAGTTGTCAAGTTTTTTCAAACAGCCTCATTGCATAGAAATGACAAACAGATTATTCTTAAAGCAGGAGGTGGCAGAAATGGCAAACGAAGATAAGAAAGATTTTAATGCTATGTTGCACGACAATAAGGATATGCCAAAATTTCAAATCATTACAGACCAGAAAAGTATTGAAAAATATGGTGGCAGTAAAATGTATTTTGCACCGCCAATCGACTATGACAAAGTAATGAAAAAAATTCCGTATGGTAAAGTGATTACCGTCGGGAAAATACGAGAATACTTTGCGGAGTTAAGTAGTGCAGATTTTACAGAACCGATTACAGCAGGAATTTTTGTTTCTATTGTGGCATGGGCGAGTTATCAGCGTTCAGAAGATGAAACGCCTTATTGGAGAACATTGAAAGCAAACGGAGAACTAAATGCTAAATACCCAAATGGTATTGAAGCACAAAAAGAAAAATTAGAAGCAGAAGGACACACCATCATTCAAAAAGGGCGTAAAAATGTACGATACTATGTAAAGGACTATGAAAACTCCCTCTTTGATTTGAAATAGGTAAATTTGAATTTGGCAGATGTAAAAGGATTTTGACACTCATAATAAGTGATGTCAAAGCTATTTTGTAGACAATAGTGGGTGTTTTTCCTACAATAAAAGTGCAAGGAGGTATAGTGGCATGGAGCATGATATTGGATGCAAAATCAAGGCAGCCCGAATTGAAAAAAAGCTGACGCAAGAACAGGTTGCCGAATTGTTGGGTGTGAGTCGTCAGACCATCTCAAATTGGGAAAATGAAAAATCCTATCCAGATATTATCAGCGTCATTAAAATGAGCGAATGCTACGATGTCTCTCTTGACTATCTATTGA
>DXUR01000117.1 GCA_019417795.1 Clostridiales bacterium
CCAACCCGTGTCTGCACTTCGGCGGTAACTATAACCAGAACGGGAACCACGGGCTTTTCTATGTGAACTACAATTCCGCGTCGAACTCCAACCGGAACATCGGCTGCCGCGTCCTTTTAGGACTGGCTACCCACCTCCATTCCTCGTCGTCACAAGCTGCGGAGCGTGCGCCCCGGCCCACGGGCCAGGGCTTACTTTCTCCGCTGCTCCTCCTCTTCCTTGCAAACCCGCTGATGCTGGGCTTTGCTCGGATGGGGAGAGGCGAGGGCGTGATCTTCCTCGGCACCCCTTGGTGCAGATTAGCCAACAGGACACGGTTTAGTACACTCCCGCAACCGGCGGGAGCGGTGGAAAGATCGTGAGGCTAAAAGGAGGAGCAAACATCCTGTATGAAACGAGCAAAAGACCTATACCAAAAACTGATTTCAGACGAAAATCTCAGGCTGGCAATCCTCACGGTGAATGCCACGCATAAATGGCACCCACACCACAGGCCCAATAAAACGGTGCTGCGGGTGGAGGCGGACATCGACGGATATGTGGAGAAGCTGCGAGAGATCATCATCAACGGATATGATGCGGCCCCACCGAGAATAGCCCGGCGCTGGGACAAGAGCGCCGGAAAATGGAGGGACATATCAGAGCCGAGATTGTGGCCTGACCAGTATGTTCACCATGCGGTCATTCAAGTTCTGGAACCGGTGCTGATGCGGGGAATGGACAAGTTCTGCTGCGGAAGCATCAAGGGCCGGGGCATCCATTACGGCGTTAAGGCAATCAAGAAATGGATGCGGACAGACCCGAAAGGGACGAAGTATGCAGAGGAGCTGGACATCCACCATTTTTACGACAGCCTGACCGTTGAAACGGTGATGGCCCGCCTGCGGAGGCTGGTCAAAGACCGGAGGATGCTGGATGTGTGTGAGCGACTGATGAAGTACGGCGTCCTGATTGGCGCGTTTTTCTCACAGTGGTTTGCCAACACGGTGCTGCAACCGCTTGACCAGATGATACGGAACAGCGGGCTGTGTGACCACTATATGCGGTACATGGACAACCTGACACTGTTCGGGCGCAACAAAAGGAAGCTACGAAAGCTGCGGGGCATGATCGAGGACTGGCTTGCAGGCCGACGGTTGAAGCTAAACAACAAGTGGCAGCTCTATCCGACGGCAAAGCGGACGGTGGCGGCGCTGGGATACCGGTTCGGCCATAAGTTTTCCCTGCTGCGAAAGCGAAACATGGTGCGGCTGAAAAAGTCACTATCAGAATGTTACCGGGCCATGCGGAAACACCAGAAGATCAGGCCGAAACTGGCACAGGGCCTATTGTCACGGCTGGGCCAAATGAAGCACTGCAACCATGTGCATTTCTTTGAGAAGTATGTGGAAACAGGGCTGCAACGAAAATTGAAGCTCGTAGTAAGAGAGCATACGAGAAAGGAGCAGGCAAGATGGAATATGTGTACGGAACCGCTGAAATCGACGGCGTGATGCGTGAAAACCTGAAAGTCATTGGCGGCCCGAAGCTGGAGGAGGGGGAGTACCTGACCACGGTTCGGGAGTACGACGACAACACGATCACCGACCGGTGCCGCATTGACCGGCACTATCTGACGGCGGAGGACGAGGACGGGACGAAGTACGACTTCTATGCCATCAGCGAGCATTACCGCTATATCGACCGTACCAAGATGCTGGATGAAACCAAGGCGGCGACGGAGATCGCCTTTGTCGCCCTGGCCGAGACCGGCGGCATCGACGGGACGACTGCCGGGGAACACAAAAATCTGTTTGAGGAATGGCAGGCGGGGGTCTCCTACAAAGTGGGCCAGTACCGGCGCTATGGAGAGAAGCTGTACCGGTGCGTACAGCAGCACACCTCGCAGGCGGGATGGGAGCCGGACAAGGCGGCAAGTCTGTGGTCTGTGGCCGCTGACCCTGCGGAGGAGTGGCCGGAATGGAGCCAGCCGCTTGGAGCGCATGACGCCTACGCCAAGGGGGCAAAGGTGTCGCACAACGGGAAGCACTGGGTCAGTGATGTGGATGCGAATGTGTGGGAACCCGGCGTCAGCGGATGGTCGGAGGCGAAAGAATGAGCAGCCATTTGCAGATCATCGCTGAACTGGAGACGGTGACAGAAATCCAGGCAAAAGCCATCCGTGTTCTGGCAACGAGGCTGGCAGAACTGGGCGACACGGAGACCGGGCGGGACGAGATCGCGGAAGCCGATAAGGCATACCGTGAGGCCATCGGCGGAACCGATTGGATGGGCTGATACGCAGGAGGACGAGGGAATGTACATCGACGCGGACTTTATCATCAAGGCAGCAAGCCTGCTGAGCGCACTGGGGGCATTGGTGGCGGCGGTCGTGGCCGTGTACAAGGTGCTGGAGAACAATAAGAAGCAGAACGAGTTCATCAACGCCATGCAGGAGGAGCAGACCTTGATCTGCTACGGACTGCGGGGCGCTCTGCAAGGGCTTGTGGAGCAGGGGTGCAACGGGCCATGCAAGGACGCACTGGCGAGGTTGGACAAGCACCTGAACAAAAGCGCACACCCGCATATCCCGGAGGGCTGAGATGGCCGGGCGGCGGGTGAACAAAAAGACGAAACGCAAGAAGAAGCGCATCGGAACGATGGACTTGATCTTGCTGCTCGTCTTTATTTGTCTGGTTATCTTTACCGTTACCATGATACGGCTGTTCCAGGTCTACGGCTCGGTGCCGGATACCCTTGTAACCTGTGTGTTTGCCACACTGGGCGGGGAGTGCGGTATCCTGGGGTGGATAAAGACCAACAAGGATAAACGGCAGGACAGACGGTGGCAGCGGGAGGATATGAAACGGGAAAGGGAGGCGATGGAGCAGGCCGTGCAACAGTCAGAGGAACCGTAAAGGAGGGATAGATCGTGCTGAACGGCAGGAACAATGAGGAAAAAATCTGGAACTACCTGAAAGGCGCAGGGTTAAACGACTGTGGAGCCGCTGGGCTGATGGGAAACCTGTATGCAGAAAGCGGCCTGCGACCGGACAACCTGCAAAACACCTACGAACAAAAGCTGGGTATGACGGACACCTCATACACGGCGGCGGTTGACGGAGGAACCTATACCGGGTTCGTGCGGGACTGCGCCGGTTATGGGCTGGCACAGTGGACTTACTGGAGCCGGAAACAGGGACTTTTCAATTTTGCCAAGGCGGCGGGCCGGAGCATCGGAGACATGGAGATGCAGCTTGATTTCCTGATGAAAGAGCTGCGTGAGGGTTACAAAGCTGTTCTGACCACGCTGAAAACGGCGGGAAGCGTCCGGCAGGCATCAGATGCAGTCATGCTGCAATTTGAGCGCCCGGCAGATCAGAGCGAGACGGCGAAAAAGCGCCGGGCCTCGTTCGGGCAGAAGTATTATGACAGGTACGCAAAACCCAAGGAGGGACAAGCTGTGGGAACATTCAAGCCGAGACTGACCCGACCGGAGGCGGGCAACAAATATTACATCACCAAGGCGAGCGGAGGATGGTCGGACGCCATCAAGGGAAAGCCGGTGGACGCGCTGTGCAACACCCTTTCCAACTGCGTGGGCTATGCCTATGGGCGATTTAATGAGATCGGCGGTTACGGGTGCTGTAAATATCTGCGGCCCGTGAACGCCGAAAACTTTATCCAGTTTGCCGGGGGCCTGGCCGTAGGTCAGGAGCCGAAGCTGGGGGCCTGCATGGTGTGGCGCAAGGGGGCGACGCTGAACGGTTCGGATGGAGCGGGCCATGTGGCAATCGTGGAGCAGATTATCAGTGCAACTGAAATCGTGACCAGCGAAAGCGGGTACGGAAGCAAAACCCCGTTCTGGACAAAGCGCCGGAAGAAAGGCGCAGGGAACTGGGGAGCCGGGATCGGGTACACCTTCCTGGGCTTTATCTATAACCCGGCTGTGAGCGGAAGCACCACGACAACCCCGGCACCGAACCCGCCGACAACCGGCGGCGCAACCGAAGCGCTGAAATACAAGGTGGGCCAGAGGGTGCAATCTCTGGCGAAGAAGCACTACACCAGCTCCAATGCGGCGACGGGAAAGAACTGCAAGCCGTGCGAGGCAAAGGTGACGGCCATCAATCCGGGAAGCAAGCACCCCTATCATGTGGTGGGCACTTCTGTGTATGGATGGGTAGACGAGGACGACATCGCGGCCACGGCATCTGCTGACACTGCCCTTGCCGTGGGCGACCGGGTGAAGATGGACAAGTCGGCAACGATCTACGGCACCATGCGCAAGTTTGCTGCATGGGTATATGCCGCAAAGCTGTATGTGCGCGGCATTGACGGGAACCGCGTGGTGGTATCCACGCTGAAAAGCGGGGCTATCACCGGTGCGGTTGACAAGAAGCATTTGACGAAAGTGTAATAGGAGGGTATACACATGGATAACATTATGCAGTACATTCCCCTGGCGGTGTCCGCTGTTCTGCTGGCGGCCCTTATCCTGACGGTAGTCACCAACATTATCACCCAGGTTCTCAAAAGGCTCACCTGGGACAAGATACCCACCAACATTCTGGCCTTTCTTGTGGCGATGGCCGTGACCCTTCTGGCGTTCTTCGCGGTCTGTCAGATCATGGCGTGGGCCGTCACCTGGTATATGGTGGCCGGAGCGGTAGCCCTGGGCTTGTTCGTATGCTATGCGGCTATGTTTGGATATGACAAGCTGAGAGAGGCGCTGGAGCAGATTGTTAACTGGGAAAAGAGAAAAACAGAGTAAAGATGTCCCCCGGCTATCACACTTACAGGTGCGGTAGCCGGGGGATTTTTCGTTATACACGCAACAGTGAAAATAACTATTGCGGAGCGGGAAAATATTGGGTATCATAAGGGTGTAAAATGCGACAAAACAAGACAAGCGGAACGGAACCGGGAAACCGGAAACCGCCCGCAGGGATGCACGGAAGGAGGCATTACAGTGCAGGCCAAGGAGCGCACATTTAAGCACCTGACAAAGAACGACAGGCTGAGAATGGAACGGTGGCTGAACAAAGGGATGAAGCCGAGAGAGATTGCAGATAAGCTGCGCGTCCACATCTCCACCGTCTACCGGGAATTGAAGCGGGGAGAATATGAGCGGCTGGATGGGGACACCTGGGAGATGGTGACGGCGTACAGCCCGGACATCGCAGAGGAGCGGTATCAAAATCACTTACGGGAAAAAGGGCCAGACTTGAAGATTGGAGCAGATCACGAATTGGCCCGATACATCGAGAAGACGATCATCGCCAACGATTGCAGCCCTGCCGCTGTACTGGGGTATGCAAAGATGGAGGGCCGGACATTCAAGACCTCTGTTTCCGTAGCAACCATTTACAGCTATATCAAAAAAGGGATATTCCTGCGTATCACACAGGTGGATTTGCCGCGGCGCGGGAAGAAAAAGCAGGGGTACAAAAAGGTAAAGACAAGGAAAGACCAGGCCAGGGCATCTGCCGGTGAGAGCATCGAACGCAGACCGGAGAGAGTAAAGAACCGGGAGGAGTTTGGGCACTGGGAAATGGATACGGTGTACAATAAAAAGGATAGTACCAGCAAGGCGCTTCTGGTACTGACCGAGAGAAAGACCCGGCGGGAGATCATCATACTGATACCGAACCGCAAAGCGGAGACCATTGTTAAAGCATTGGACGCGCTGGAGCGGAAAATCGGAGCAGTGAATTTCAGGAAGATTTTTAGGACGATTACGGTTGATAACGGCTCTGAGTTCTCGGCGGCGGAGGAGATGGAGCGCAGCGCTGTCAACAAGACCATCCCCCGGACAAAGGTTTATTTCTGCCACCCCTATTCATCGTGGGAGCGTGGGAGCAACGAAAACGCCAACATTATGATTAGGCGGAAACACCCCAAGGGAACCGACTTTGAAAAGGTGAGCGCAAGACAGATCGCAGAGACCGAACAATGGATAAACAACTACCCCCGGAAGATACTGGGGTATATAAGTAGCGAAGTGGCTTTCCGGGCCTGCTTGCGGGAAATAGGGCTATCGGCGTAGGCAGTATGGGACACATGGGAGAAAGGGGGAAACTGGAGGGGGCATGAGGAACATAATAAGGGAAAGCGGAGGCTGCCGACCAAGGGAATTGACGGCGGCCATATTGTCATGTTAAAATTAGACAAAATAAAAGGCGAAAATTTGTGCGCAATAAATGCTTGACTTTTTCTATGGCAGCCATTAGAAAAATTATACTTGACATTTCCGGATTTCTGTGGCAAAATCGCACTTACCAAATACGATGAAGGGAACAAGTAATCCGCTTCGCTCCGCTTTCAGAGAATTGCCGGTTGGTGCAAGGCAATAAGCGCCGGAGAAGGACGAAATCATCCCGGAGTAGCCTGCTGAACATTTCTTAGGCAGAGCCGGACGCACCCGTTACCGTGCAGGGCTTGTCGGAGCCTGCTGAGATGGCGGCGCATGTGCGCCGTTAACAAGAGTGGTACCGCGAAGGATTTTAACGCCTTTGCCTCTTGATTTGCAAGAGGCAAAGGCGTTTTTGGTTTTCTGCTGCGGCAGAGCCGGCCGGAACCGCCCGGATATTCTCATCCGGCATACATATTTTTCAACACACCAACGGAGAAGAAAAGGAGAAAAACATCATGGCTATCAACAAGTATTACGATTCCGACTGCAACCTGGGCGTTCTGGACGGCAAGACCGTCGCCGTCATCGGCTTCGGCTCTCAGGGCCATGCCCATTCCGAAAACCTGGCCGAGTCCGGCGTCAACGTGGTGGTGGGCCTGCGGAAGGGCTCCTCCCACTGGGAGAAGGCTGCCAAGTTCGCTGAGACCTGCCCCAACTTCCACGTGATGGAAGTGGAGGAGGCCGCCAAGGCCGGCGACATCGTCATGATGCTGGTGCCCGATGAGCTGTGCGCCGACATCTACAACAAGCAGGTGGCCCCCTACATGACTGAGGGCAAGACCCTGGCCTTTGCCCACGGCTTCAACATCCACTTCAAGACCATCGTGCCTCCCGCCAACGTGGACGTCATCATGGTGGCTCCCAAGGGCCCCGGCCACACCGTCCGCAGCCAGTATCTGGAGGGCAAGGGCGTTCCCAGCCTGATCTGCGTGGAGCAGAACTACACCGGCAAGGCCAAGGACACCGCGCTGGCTTATGCTTCCGGCATCGGCGCTGGCCGTGCAGGCATTCTGGAGACCACCTTCAAGGAGGAGACCGAGACCGACCTCTTCGGCGAGCAGGCTGTCCTGTGCGGCGGCGTGTGCGAACTGATCTACGCTGGCTTCGAGACGCTGGTGGAGGCCGGTTACGAGCCCGAGATGGCCTACTTTGAGACCTGCCATGAGATGAAGCTGATCGTGGATCTCATCAATCAGGGCGGCTTCGCCAAGA
>DXUR01000118.1 GCA_019417795.1 Clostridiales bacterium
GAACTGGCGAAGCAATTTGATCTCAGCACAGCGACCCTGAAAAACGGCTTCAAGGGTGTGTATGGCAGCCCCATCTATACCTATATCCGCAACTACAAGATGAATGTGGCAGCGTCCATGCTGGTAACAGACCGTAAAAAGCGGATTATTGAGATTGCAGCTGCTGTCGGCTACGATAACCCAAGTAAATTTGCAGCGGCTTTCAAGGAAATCTTTGATACGACCCCTGCTGAATACAGAAATGACAGGAGGTAGAACATGAACACAAAAATGAAACGCTCCACAGCAACGTGGATCTGGGACTTTGCGGGAGGATATCGCTCCCGTTATGTACTCAGCGTACTCAGTGCTGTGTGCGGCGTGATCTGCGGCATTTTGCCCTATTTCGTCATGGCGAATATGATTGGCGATTTACTGGGTGAATGCCGGGACATGAATATTTACTTACAATACTGCCTTGTGATGGCGCTTCTTTGGGTGGGGCGATGCGGCTTTCACAGCATTTCCACCACGCTTTCTCACAAGGCGACCTTTGCGGTGTTGGGCAGCATCCGCAAACGGGTATGTGAGAAGCTGACCCGTGTGCCGCTGGGGACAGTGCTGGATATGCCCTCCGGCTCGGTGAAAAATGTGCTGGTGGAGCGCATCGACAGCATCGAGACCACGATGGCGCATATCATTCCCGAATTTACATCAAACCTGTTGGTGCCTATTGCCCTGCTGGTGTATCTCTTTGTACTGGATTGGCGGATGGCATTGGCGGTACTGGCGACAGTGCCCATCGGGTTTGGCTGCTACGCCCTGATGACCCGTGGCTATGCCGAAAGCTATCAGAACACCGTGGATAAGACGAAGGTGCTCAATGATACGGCGGTGGAGTACATCAACGGTATCGAGGTCATCAAGGCTTTCGGCAAGGCGCAAAGCTCCTACGAAAAGTTCGTGGTTGCCGCCAAAGAGGGTGCTTCCTGCTATGTGGAATGGATGCGGCGGTGCAATATCTATTTCTGCCTCGCTATGTCCATTTTCCCGGCAACTATGGTCGCAGTTCTTCCCATTGGAGGCCTGCTGTTCCGTGCCGGTGCGCTGGATGCCAACACTTTTATTCAGGTCATTCTCTTTTCCGTTGGTCTGATTGCATCGCTCATTACCGTCATGTCCTATGGCGACGATCTGGCAAAGCTGGGGACAATCATCGGAGAAGTGACCGACATTTTGGAGCAGGAGGAACAGGAACGTCCTCAGGCATCCACTTCCGTGCCGAAAGATAATGATATTGTGCTGAAGGATGTTACCTTCGGTTACCACGAAAAAGAGGTGCTGCACGGCGTCTCCATGGAAATCAAAGAGGGTACGGTCAATGCCCTCGTTGGTCCTTCCGGCAGCGGGAAATCCACCATTGCCAAGCTCATTGCAGGCCTGTGGGATGTGAAAGGCGGCAGTATTACTCTTGGTGATGTGGATGTTCGTTCCATGACTCAAGCAGACTACAACCAGTACATTGCCTATGTTTCGCAGGATAACTACCTATTTGACACCACGGTTATGGAAAACATCCGTATGGGCAATCAAAGTGCAACGGATGAAGAAGTGGTGGAAGCCGCAAAGAACAGCGGTTGCCATGACTTTATTATGAGTCTGGAAAATGGTTATCAGACCGTTGTGGGCGGTGCCGGTGGGCATCTCTCCGGCGGCGAGCGTCAGCGCATCGCCATTGCCCGGGCCATGCTGAAAAACACACCGATTATCATTCTGGACGAAGCTACCGCTTTTACCGACCCGGAGAATGAGGCATTGATTCAGTCCTCGGTTGCAAGGCTGACAAAAGGCAAGACCTTGATTGTCATTGCACATAGGCTCTCCACCATTACGGGCAGCGACCGGATTTTCGTAGTGGAGGACGGAAATATCCGAGCAACCGGAACCCACGAGGAACTGCTCAAAAAAGATAAACTATATGCCGAGATGTGGCGTTCTCACATTGCCGTGCGGGATACGGCAGAAGGAGGTGCGGAAGTATGATTCAGATTTTCAGACGGTTCTTCGATTTTTGCGGTGAGACCAATAAACGCAAATTTACAAAGTCCATTTTCCTCGGGGTGCTGAAAGCACTGTTTGAGGCTTTGAAGATTCCTGCTATCGCCGTGACCTTGCAGGGTGTTCTGAGTGGAAATCTGACAGTTCAGCACATTCTGCTATCCCTTGGCATTATGCTGTTCAGTATCGCAGGCAATGCTTTTGCAAATTACCGCTCCACCATGCTCCAATGCGAAGCCGGTTATGGTACCTGCGCCGACAAGCGCATTGAAATTGCCGAACACCTGAAATATCTCCCGATGGGCTACTTCAATCAGAATAGTCTCGGATATATTACCTCCGTTGCTACCAACAGCATGGAGGCTCTGGCAGATGTAGCTACCCGTGTGGTCATGATGGTGACCCAGGGCATTTTGACCACGGCGGTGGTCGTGTTGATGATCTGCGCCTTTGATCTGCGCATCGGCGGTATTGCAATTTTGGGTATTCTGCTGTTCTTTGCTGTCAACTCACTTTTGCAAAAGAAAGCAAAGGAAATTGCGCCGACCAAGGATGCCGCTGACCGAAAACTGGTGGAAAAGGTGCTGGAGTACATTCAGGGCATTGCGGAAGTCAAGTCTTATAATCTGACCGGAGAAAAGAGCAAGGCTCTGAATCGTGCCGTCGACGAAAACACAGCGGCAAACATAAAATTGGAGATCACCTTTGTCCCCATCATGTTCCTGCAAAGTCTGACAGCCAAGCTCATCGGCGTGGTCATTGCGGGCGTATCCGTTGCGTTTTATCTGAACGGCACAATGGAGCTGCTGAATGCCGTGGTCATGGTTATTGCCGCCTTTATCCTGTTCGGTGCGCTGGACAGTGCAGGCAGTTACTCTGCACTTCTGCGAAATGTTGACCTGAATGTGAGCAAGGCGCAGTCCGTTCTGGATATGCCTACGATGGACATTGATGGACGTGATATCACACCCACGAATTACGATATCGATGTGGAGAATGTAGAATTTTCCTACGACAAGCGCAAGATCATCGATGGCGTATCCGTCCATATTCCGCAGAAAACCACCACCGCCATCGTCGGCCCCTCCGGTGGCGGCAAGACCACCCTTTGTCACCTCATCGCCCGGTTCTGGGATGTGGATAGAGGCTGTGTCCGCTTGGGCGGCATGAATGTGAAAGATTACAGCATGGACAGCCTGATGAAAAATTTCAGCTTCGTATTCCAGAGCGTCTATCTGTTCCAGGACACCATCGCCAACAACATCCGCTTCGGTCAGCCGGATGCACCGATGGAAAAGGTCATCGAAGCGGCGAAAAAAGCCTGCTGTCACGATTTCATCATGGCACTACCCGATGGGTATGAAACCATTATCGGTGAGGGCGGCGCAAACCTTTCCGGTGGCGAAAAGCAGCGTATTTCCATTGCCCGTGCCATCATGAAGGATGCGCCCATCATCATTCTGGACGAAGCAACCGCTAATGTTGATCCGGAAAGCGAACAGGAGCTGACCACCGCTATCGAAGCATTGACGAAAGAGAAAACCATCATGATGATCGCCCACCGCCTGAAAACTGTTCGCCATGCCGATAATATTCTGGTAATCGACGGCGGCAAAATCGTCCAAAGCGGCACCCATGACGAGTTGATGCACCAAGGAGGGATTTACCGCCGCTTCGTGGAGTCCAGAGAACTGGCCGTTGGCTGGAAAGTATAAAAGAAAGAGGAAAACAACATGAAAGACAACAAGCTCAAAGGCAAAGACCTGATCAATATCGGCATTTACGCCGCAATCTACTGTGTGCTCATGACCTGCATTGCTATGCTGGGCTACATTCCCATTATGCTGCCCATGCTGGCAGTTATCGGGCCAATCGTTCTCGGCGTTCCCATGATGCTGTTTTACACCAAGGTCAAGAAATTCGGCATGATCACCATCATGGGTACCATCGTCGGCATCTATCTGTGTGTGACAGGAATGGGCTTCTGGCCAATCGTGTTCGGCGTCGTATTCGGTTTCCTTGCGGATTTGGTAGCCAAAAGCGGTAAATACGTAAGCTCGAAAAAAACCATCCTCAGCTACGGCACCTTCTGCGTAATGCTGTTTGGGAATTTCCTGCCGCTCTATATTGACCGGGAAGCCTATTTCTCCACCCGTCAGAGTTTTGGAGCGGAGTACATCAATAGTCTGAGCAATATCATGCAGCCGTGGACGGCTCCTGCCATCATTATTGCCGCTTTTGTGTGCGGTATGCTGGGTGCGCTGCTGGGAAAGGCTTTGCTGAAAAAGCACTTTGTAAAGGCAGGCATCGCCTGATGGCGGCGGGTATTTTACAGGCCAGCGTACAAAACAGAGGACTTGTGCTTGACCCCAGAACAAAACTGATGATGCTGTTCAACATCGCCCTGTTTGTTTTGGGGTCTGCCGGGGGCGAGAGCGTAGAACCGCTTGTCCCCGTTCTTTGCTTTATGCCTGCTGTGCTGTTCATCAGTGCAAAAAGGTGGAAACAGGCGGCAACCTATCTCACCATCTATCTTGCATCCTGGCTTGTCTACACCCGTCTGGTGCCACTGACCATCGGAGCAATCAACTTTATCCTGCTGGGGTGCAGCGGGATGCTATCCCGATTTCTTCCGGGCATCGCCATGGGCGGCTATCTCGTTTCCACCACCACAGTCAGCGAGTTCACTGCTGCCATGCTGCGGATGCGCCTGAGCGAAAAAATCATTATCCCACTGTCGGTCATGTTCCGTTTCTTTCCCACGGTGATGGACGAGGCAGCTTCTATTAACGCTGCCATGAAAATGCGTGGGATACATATTGGCGGAAGAAATGCCGGAAAAATGCTGGAGTATCGTCTTGTGCCGCTGATGACCTGCTGTGTCAAGATCGGTGAGGAACTGTCTGCGGCGGCACTGACCCGTGGCCTTGGCGGAGAAGTACGCCGAACCAATATCTGCAAAATCGGCTTTCATGTGCAGGACTATATTCTGCTGGGGATCGGGCTGATCCCATATATTCTCTGGATTTGGGAGATGGTCATGTGATCGAACTGGAAAAAATCAGTTTCCGGCACGAAAATGCCGATGTGCCGTCACTAAAAAATGTTTCCCTGACCATTGCTGATGGAGAATGTGTCCTGCTTTGTGGCGAATCCGGCAGTGGAAAAACCACCCTCACCCGACTGATCAATGGTCTGATTCCCCATTTCTACGAGGGAGAGCTTGAAGGCTTTGCAATGGTAAACGGTCTGAATGTGACGGAAGCAGAGTTGTATGAAACGGCAAAACTTGTAGGCAGTGTGTTTCAAAACCCCAGAAGTCAGTTCTTCTGCGTAGATACTACCAGCGAGCTTGCCTTTGGCTGTGAAAACATGGGTATGCCGGAAAATGAAGTTCTTGCCCGTGTAGATGCGGCGGCAAAGGAACTGAAGATTGAAAATCTTCTGGGACGCAGTATCTTCGAGCTGTCCGGCGGCGAAAAGCAGAAAATCGCCTGCGCCTCGGTTTCCGCACTGCGCCCACAGGTGATGGTGCTGGACGAGCCAACCTCCAATCTGGATTTGCAGACCGTCGAAGAATTGAAGCAGACACTCCTTACTTGGAAAGCCGAAGGAAAAACTATCGTGATTGCAGAGCATCGCCTGTCATGGCTGAAAGAGATTTGTGATCGGGTGATCTGCATGAAGGATGGCGAGGTCAATTTTGACATTCCTATGACGGAGTTTGAGCAGTATTCTGCGGAGCAGCTTCACAAAATGGGACTTCGTTCATTGGATGACGACGCTGTTCCGCAAATCTGCTCTGAACCGACAGACGGCGAAATGCTGGAGCTGGTGAATTTCTGTTTTTCTTATGACGGCGTTCCAGCACTGCATATTCCACAGCTCACGCTGCCCGTTGGCGGTATCATTGCCGTTGTAGGCAACAACGGTGCAGGAAAGTCCACCTTCTCCCGCTGCCTGTGCGGACTTGAGAAAAAGTTCAAGGGCGAAGTCAGAATCGACGGGCAAGTGTGGAAAAAGAGGCAACTGCTTAAAAACTGCTACATGGTCATGCAGGATGTAAACCACCAACTTTTTTGCGAAACGGTGGAGGAAGAAGTGCAGCTTGGAATGCGGTCGGAAAACGCTGAAGAAGTTGACCGTGTGTTAAAGCAGCTTGATTTATCTGATTTGCGTGATCGTCACCCCATGAGCCTGTCCGGAGGGCAAAAGCAGCGTGTGGCCATTGCATCTGCCATCCTCGCAGGAAAGGAAATACTGATCTTCGATGAACCTACCAGCGGTCTGGATTTCAAACACATGAAATGCACCGCAGAACTGTTCGCTTCCCTGAAAGGAAAGCAAACCGTACTGATTGTGACCCATGACTCGGAATTGATTCAAAGATGTTGCGGCTATCAAATTCACCTTAAGAGTGGGCAGGTTATTCTACATGAGCAAATGTGATTTTGAACAATTATCTCGGCCAAAAAAGCTAAAAGAATGATTCATATAACTACAAAACCGCCTTTTACAACGATTTTGCACAAGTAGCGAAAGCTGCGGTTTGAAATATCAAGCCGCCGATTGCGACGACAAAAAATGTACCACGGTGGTATCTATGGAGGTATCACCGTGGTTTTTATATATTCCAATCATCCCCCGACTAATTGCATAAATTCGCAAGGACATAATCATGTCTCCAAGCTTTCCTGTGCCTATCCGCATTTTGCTGCGGATAGGCGTTTTTTGCTTTTTAGCATAAATATCGGACATCCAATTCGTGCCCCTCCGAACCGAAATTTGATCTCACCCCAAAATCAAATTTCAAAATTAGGAGGAATCACAAATGATTAAAACCAACAGCATCTACACCCTTAACAAGAAAGACCCAAATGCCATCGTTTATCCAACCGCTGACGGCAAACTCGTCCGTGTGACCCGTGAGGATTTCCCCAGCGAGGAAGCGTTCCTTGCGTTCAAGGCTTGGTCGGACGAAAACTTCCATGAGGAAGAAAAGCTCAATCACAGAGAAGCCAACCATGTCTTGCCGCTGGACGAGTTTTCCGAAGCGGTTCTTGCTGTCCCTGCCGATGATGTCATCATGGACAGAAAGCAGGAACGGGCAGAACGCCGTAGAACCGTAGCTGATATGGCCGTAAAGCTCAAGGACAAGCTGACGGAGACACAGTTCCGCAGACTTTGGATGTACGAGGTGGAAAATAAGACGATGGAGGAGATTGCGGCAATAGAGGGTATCTCTGCACCGGCGCGGCAGCGCGGGTATTCACCGTGGCTGTCCGCGATCTGGACTTGTCG
>DXUR01000119.1 GCA_019417795.1 Clostridiales bacterium
ACCCGGCGCTTCTGTCCGCCGGACAGCTCAAAGGGGGATTTTTCCAGCTGATCGTCCCGGATACCCACTAACTTGGCGGCCTCCCGGACGGCGTGATCCAGCTCGTCCCCGGTTTTTCCCTGATTAGCGGGGCCGAAAGCGATGTCCTTGTACACTGTTTCCTCAAACAGCTGATATTCCGGGTACTGGAACACCAGACCCACCTTGAAGCGAACCTCCCGGATCTTTTTCGGCTCCGCCCAGATATTCTTCCCCCGCAGCAGGATCTCTCCTGCCGTTGGCTGGAGCAGACCGTTCAGATGCTGGATCAGGGTGGATTTGCCGGAGCCGGTATGACCGATGATCCCTAAGAATTCTCCCTCGTTCACATCAAAGCTCATGTGCTCCACGGCACTGCGCTGGAACGGCGTTCCGGCGCCATAGGTATGTGTCAGGTCTTTTACCTGTAGAATCGGTTCCAATCCTTCTGTCCTCCGTCAATTCTTCGCCAGAGCCGCGGTAATGGCAGCCGCACATTCGTCCACCGTTAAAGCGTCCAGGGGTACGTCCAGCCCGTCCTTCCGCAGACGGTCCAGCAAGTCCACCGTGTCTGGCACCGTCAGGCCCATGGTCCGCAGCGGCTCCACTTGGGTAAAAACCTCCTTGGGGGTGCCGTCCAGCGCGATGCGGCCGTCATCCATGACGATGACCCGGTCCGCCTCCTCCGCCTCGTTCATGTGGTGGGTGATGAGCACCACGGTGATGCCCTTCTCCCGGTTCAGCTTATGAACGGCGGAAAGCACCTCCTGCCGCCCGATGGGGTCCAGCATGGCGGTGGCCTCGTCCAGCACGATGCACTCCGGCTCCATGGCGATGACGCCGGCAATGGCCACCCGCTGCTTCTGGCCGCCGGAGAGGAGATGGGGCGCGTGGGTCATAAAGGCCGTCATATCCACGGCGGCCAGGGCATCGTCCACCCGGCGGCGGATCTCCTCCGTGGCCACTCCCAGGTTCTCCGGGGCAAAAGCCACGTCCTCTTCCACCACGTTGGCGACGATCTGGTTGTCCGGGTTCTGGAACACCATGCCTACCCGGCGGCGGATCTCCAAAAGACATTCCTCGTCCTGGGTGTCCATGCCCTCCACGTACACCTTGCCGCCGCAGGGCAGCAAAATGGCGTTCAGGCATTTGGCAAAGGTGGATTTGCCGGAACCGTTATGCCCCAGCACCACCACAAAGCTGCCCTTTTCAATGGCCGTGTCCACGCCCCGCAGGGCCAGGACCGGCTTCTCCCCTTCCTCCGCCGGATAGGCGAATTCCAGAGCCTTGGTCTCGATCATATCCATGTATCGGATACCTCATTTAACTTGATATTCAATCCAACGGGGCCCGGTAAAAGCCGCCGTAGAAGTTTTCCGTGCGGAGCACGTTGATGATCGCATGGGGGTCCACCTGCAAGATCAGGTGCACGATGTCGCTCTCCTCGTAGCTGGAGATCACAGTGTGTAGGACGCTCATATCCTTGTGGCTGTATCCGCCCACCGCCTTCACGCAGGACATCCCGTGCCGGCACCCGCTCACATAGGCCGCCATGATCTCCTCTGCCTTTTGGGTGGTGATCTGAAGCGTCAGCCATTCGTAGCGGTGATGGAAGGTCTCCACCGTCTTTGTGGAGATAAACTGAAACAGGATGGAGTAGCCTGCGTACAGCCAGCCGAACAGATAGCCAAAGATGCACAAAATACAGGCGTTAAACACGAAAACATAGGACCAGATGGATTTTCCGGTCTTATTGGAGACATACAGCGCGATAAAGTCCGTGCCGCCGGTGGAGGCGTTTCCCTTCAGGGCCAGCACGATGCTGATGCCCATAAGGAAGCCGCCGAACACCGCGCTGAGCAGAATATCGTCGAAAATCGGCGGCAGAGAGAAGTATTTCAGGAATAAGCTGGTCATGCCTACTTGCAGAAGGGAAAAAAGCGTGAATCTCGGGCTGATGCTGCGGTAGCAGAGGACCGCCACCGGCAAATTCAGAGCCACCAGTGCGAGAGAAGTGGAGATGGACCCGCCGTAAAGCGATGCCGCCCGGTCGATCAAAATAGCAACGCCTGTAAAGCCGCCGGAAAGCAGTCCGGCGGAATGGACAAAGCTTTCGATCACAAACGTCTGCAGCAGCGAAGAACACAGGACCGCAAAAAATGTGATCACATACCGCAGATGCTTATTCTTCGTTTTTAACATAGCCGCTCCTTGTTTATCTGTTTATTACTCAGAAAACCATCGTCCGGTGGCGCCGCAGGGCAGCGCCATGCCGGTAGCCGTCACCGGCAGACCCAGCTCGTCCCAGCTGACGGTGCCGCCGTACTTCTCCGCCACCAGCAGGTGCAGCAGATACCCCAGCACACTGGGGGCCAGACCTGTGGTGTAGGAGTTGATGAGCACGAACAACGGCTTGTCCGACAGAACCCCGGCGCAGAGCTTCACAAAGGGGTACAGGCTCTCCTCCAGCTTCCAGACCTCGCCGCCGGGACCCCGGCCGTAGCTGGGCGGGTCCATGATGATCGCGTCATAGGTCTTGCCCCGGCGGATCTCCCGCTCCACGAACTTGGCGCAGTCGTCCACGATCCAGCGGATGGGCGCGTCGGAGAGACCGGAGAGCCGGGCGTTGTCCTTGGCCCAGGCCACCATGCCCTTGGCCGCATCCACATGGCAGACGGCAGCGCCGGCCTTGGCACAGGCCACCGTAGCGCCGCCGGTATAGGCGAACAGGTTCAGCACCCGAATGGGACGGTCGGCCTTGCGGATCTTGTCCATGACAAAATCCCAGTTCACCGCCTGCTCCGGGAACAGGCCCGTATGCTTGAAGTTCATGGGCTTGACCTGGAAGGTCAGATCCTTATAATGCACCTGCCAGCTTTCCGGCAGAGCCTTTTTCTCCCAGTGTCCGCCGCCGGTCTGACTGCGGAGATACCGTGCGTTGGCCCGTTTCCACTCCGGCAGACGCCGGGGCGTTTCCCAGATGGCCTGGGGGTCCGGACGCACCAGATACTGCTTGTCCCAGCGTTCCAGCTTTTCACCGCCGCCGCAATCCAGCAGCTCATAATCCTGCCATTGATCCGCGATCCACATAGATGGTTCCTCCTCCATGTCCCGCAAAGCACCGAGGGACATACTTTCTCATAATAAATCATTTTATTATACCTTTTTTATCTTGCCCGGTCAACCAAATTCCATCAATTTTGTCTGTCCGGTCCCCTGTAAGCAGCAAAAAAGAGAGCCGCCGAAGCGACTCTCTTCAAAATCAGATATTTGCGCACAGGGACTTGGGTTTGGTAAGCTTGGCAGATACAGACGTCCGGACCTTCGGCAAGTCGGCAGGCGGCTCCCGCCGCTCCGACAGACGTTCTCTTGCCACCGCCAGCATCAGCTTAATTCGATTCTCCTGATTGACCCGCGTGGCGCTGGGATCGTAGTCGATGGGGGTGATGTTGGCCTCCGGGTACAGCTCCCGGATCTTATTCACCATGCCCTTGCCGCAGATGTGGTTGGGCAGGCAGCCGAAGGGCTGGGCGCAGACGATGTTCTCATACCCGGAGCGCACCAGCTCCAGCATTTCCGCCGTCAGCAGCCATCCCTCGCCCATCTTGCAGCCCATGCCGATGGTGTGGCTCTGCTCCGGCAGCTTGATCAGCTCGCTAAAGGGCATGGGGGCATGGTAGCCTGCGTCCTTGAGGGTCTTGATGATGACCTTCTCCATGCCCGCGATGAGGGCCAGCGCCGCCTCCGCGGCGGTTTTCTCCACCAGAGAGCCACCGTAGAGCCGCACGGTCTCCGCCATGTTGTAGGCGCAGTACTGCACGAAGCCCATCAGCCCCGGCAGGTTCACCTCGCAGTCCTGAGAGGCCAGAAACTTTTCCAATTCGTTGTTGCCCAGAGGGGAATATTTGACATAGATCTCCCCCACTACGCCCACCTTGACCTTGGGCACCCGCCGCACCGGGATGGCGGCAAACTCCGCCGCGATCTTCGGCATGACAGCCTTCATCTCCCGGCCGGAATAGCCCTTATCGTGGCGGACCTCATCGCAGAGAATGTCCAGCCACTTGTTTTGCAGCCGCTCCGCCGCCCCAGCTTCCAGCTCATAGGGCTGGGTCTGGGCCCGGAGGGTCATCAGCAGGTCGCCGTAGTAGATGGCAGCCAGAGCCTGCCGCATGAATTTCAGATCCATGGGCATACTGCTGTCCTTTTCCAGACCGGAGAAGTTCAGGCTCAGCACGGGGATATTGCCGTAGCCGGCCTTTTCCAGAGCCTTCCGCAGCAGGAAAATGTAGTTGGACGCCCGGCAGCCGCCGCCGGTCTGGGTGATGATGAGGGCGGTGTGGTCCAGATCATACTTGCCGGAATCCAGTGCGTCCAAAAACTGGCCGATGACCAGCAGCGCCGGATAGCAGGTGTCATTATGGACGTATTTCAGTCCCAGCTCCGCCACCCGCTCGCCGCAGTTGCCCAGCAGCTCCACCTGATAGCCATGGTTCTCCATGCTGGCTGCCAGAATGCGGAACTGCACCGGTGCCATATTGGGAATGAGAATTTTATGGGTCTTTTTCATGTCCGGTGTAAACCGGGGATAGGTCTGTTCCATATCAGGTCTCCTCCTGTTCCTCCAACGCCGCAAACAGGCTCCGCAAACGGATGCGTACCGCGCCCAGATTGGTGATCTCATCGATTTTCAGCTGGGTATACAGCTTGCCGCCCTCCCGCAGAATTTCCCGGGTCTCGTCGGTGGTGATGGCGTCCACGCCGCAGCCAAAGCTCACCAGCTGCACCAGATCCATATCCGGCTGGGAGCAGCAGTACTTCGCCGCCGCGTAGAGCCGGGCGTGATACGTCCACTGGTTCAGCACCGTGGTCTTGAACGGATCTGCCAGCTGAGAAACGGAATCCTCCGTGATGACTGCCGCGCCGAATTGGGTGATGAGGGTGTCGATGCCGTGATTGACCTCCGGGTCCACATGGTAGGGGCGGCCTGCCAGAACGATGATCCGGCGCCCCTCCTTCCGGGCGGCGGCCATGATCTCCGCACCCTTCTCCCGGATCTGCTTCATGTGACGCTCATATTCTCCGTAGGCCGCCTCCACCGCCGCCTTGATCTCCCCATGGGGAATGGGGCCAAACTCCCGCTCCATCACGGCGGTTATCTTCTTTGTGAAATCGTGGGGCCGGTGGATACCCACATAGTCATAAATGAATTTCGTGTTCTTCAGACAGTCGCAGTTGCCCGCCAGAACCTCCGGGTAGTAGGCCACCACCGGGCAGTTGTAGTGGTTCTGGCCCAGACCCTCGTCGATGTTGTAGGTCATGCAGGGGTAGAAAATGGCGTCCACGCCCAGCTTGGCCAAAAACTCAATGTGGCCGTGGGCCAGCTTCGCCGGGAAGCAGGCGGTGTCGCTGGGGATGCTCCCCTGCCCCTCCAGATACAGCTTTCGACTGGACATGGGGCTGTGGACCACCTGAAAGCCAAGTTTCGTGAAAAACGTGTGCCAGAAGGGATACAGTTCCCAGAAGTTCAGACACAGGGGCAAACCGATCCGCCCCCGCCGGTTCTCCCCCGGCTTGTAGCCTAAAAGCAGCTGCCGCTTATATTCATACAGATTCCAGCGGCCGTCGTCCTTCTTGCCGGTGATGGGCCGCTCACAGCGGTTGCCGCTGATGAGCCGTCCGCCGTCGGAGAAGGTGTTGACGGTCAGCTGGCAGTTGTTTCCGCACTGGCCGCAGCTCCGGCTCTCTGTTTCCCGATGGAACGCCCGCATCTCCGGCTCTGTCAGGAGTGTACTGTGGTTTCCCTTGACAGCTTTTTTCATGCCGTACAGGGCTGCGCCGTAGGCTCCCATGAGGCCCGCGATGTTGGGGCGGATCACCTCAAGGCCCATTTCCTTCTCGAAGGCCCGGAGAACGGCCTCGTTATAAAACGTGCCTCCCTGCACCACCACATGACGGCCCAGCTCCTCCGGTGAGGAGGCCCGGATCACCTTGTAGATGGCGTTTTTCACCACGGAGATGGACAGTCCCGCGGAGATGTTTTCCACGGAAGCGCCGTCCTTCTGGGCCTGCTTCACACTGGAATTCATAAACACCGTACACCGGCTGCCCAGATCCACGGGCCGGTCCGCAAACAGGCCCAGCTTCGTGAAGTCCTTTACATCGTAGCCCAACGCCTGAGCAAAGGTCTGCAAAAAGCTGCCGCAGCCGGAAGAACAGGCTTCGTTGAGGAAAATGTCGCTGATGGCGCCGTTTTCGATCTTGAAGCACTTCATGTCCTGACCGCCGATGTCGATGATGAAGTCCACATCCGGCATGAAATGCTTGGCGGCGGTAAAGTGGGCCACGGTCTCCACCACGCCGAAATCCGCGTGGAAGGCGGCCTTGGCCAAATCCTCGCCGTAGCCGGTGGTGGTGACGGACGCCACGTTCAGCTTGGGATGGCTCTCATATAACCCCAGCAGCACGGTTTTCAGCAGGGCAATGGGGTCCCCCTGATTGGGCCGGTAGTCGGTGAACAGCAGCTCCGCGTTCTCGTCGATGACCGCCACCTTCACCGTGGTGGAGCCTGAATCGATGCCGATGTGGACGGGCTTGGCGTAGTCCGTCGGGAAGTCCGCCTGCGGCACCGCCGCCTTGGCGTGACGGGCTTTGAACGCGTCATATTCCGCCTGATTTTCAAAGAGGGGCGGCTGGGAGCGGTAGGTCTCCGACATGCCGCGCTGCTCCAACAGCTCCGCCGTTTTCAGCAGGTCCCACGATTCCTCGGCGTAAAACGCCGCGCCCAGAGCCACAAACAGCAAGCTATTCTCCGGACAAGTTCCGGTGACGCCCAAAGTCTCGTCGAAGCTCTGCCGCAGACACTTGGAAAAGGTCAGCGGCCCGCCCAGATACAGTACGTGGCCCTTGATGGGCCGTCCCTGCGCCAGACCCGCGATGGTCTGATTCACCACCGCCTGATAGATGCTCTTGGCGATGTCGGCGGATTTGGCCCCCTGGTTGATCAGGGGCTGAATGTCGCTCTTGGCGAATACGCCGCAGCGGGAGGCGATGGTATAGGTCTTTTCTGCCGTCTGGGCGGCCTGGTCCATTTCATCGGCTCCCATTTTCAGCAGCGTGGCCATCTGGTCGATGAAAGCGCCGGTGCCGCCGGCGCATGAACCGTTCATCCGAACCTCCATACCGTTGGTCAGAAAGAGGATCTTGGCGTCCTCGCCGCCCAGTTCGATGATAACGTCCGTCCCCGGTGCCAGACGGTTGGCCGCCACCCGGGTGGCAAATACCTCCTGTACGAAGGGGGCCTGCACACTTTCCGC
>DXUR01000012.1 GCA_019417795.1 Clostridiales bacterium
TCTCCCGGCTGGGCGTCACTCCAAGCAATAGGCGTACAGTAGCTGTGCTGCGCAGTGGCCCCGCCGCCATGCCCAATGACGTATTGTCCGCCGCTCTGGTTGTAGAATACCCAATCCACCATTCCCGAACAATCCAGTCCGAAGGGCCGCACAGTGCCGGTGGTGGAGCTGCCCTCGGCTGTAACTTTCATCGGCATTCCCCAGCGGCTGTCCCAGCCAATAATCAATGACTTTCCTCCCCAGAAATAATGGACTTTACCCAAGAGTTGATACGCCGTCAGCACAACTTGCCTACGTTCCGCACTAAGGTCGGCGGGGAGATTCTCCATAATTTTCGCCACATTCTCCGGGCTGAGTTCGATATTCTGATAACTTCCCGTCAAAGCCATGAACAGTTCCTGATATTTCGGCTGCATGAGTTCTTCTAACAATCTGCGCTGTTCCGTGTTGAATTGGTACTCATCCTCCATTTGCAGATGCGTTTTTATTGTGACGGTGATATGCAAAATGACCGTATCCGCTTCATCTTTGCCACCTGGTACTATTTCCGTCCAATAAGTAATGGTGTTCATGTCCCAGAAGATTTCACGAAGGATCTCCATTTTTTCTTCGGTCAGCGTAGCGACCTCATCCGGTGAAGCGTTGTCCGTGGTGGTCCGCACAGCATAAACAGCCAGCACATCCCGCCAGTTGGAGATCATGGCGACGCTGCCGGCGTTGTCCATATCCAGTTCGTCATGCGGGTTCTCTGCCTTGATCTGTTCGATCCGGGCGGCAAACTCTCCGTTCAATACGCTGACAGCTTCCGGCATGGTGTAGCCGGTACCGCTGTCCTCTCCGGAGAAAAAGATTCCAAAAGGCGACACGATCAGAAGTCCAATCAGGCAAATCACCAGCACCATGGCTACAACTGTGCTCCCACCAGCCGCTATTGCCGCAAGTAAGCTCTGGGCAGCGGCAATGATGGAGCGCAGCGCGCGGCCCGCCGCCTGCGCGGTTTTCTGCGTTGCGGTTTCTGCCGCTTTTGTCATCTGCTGCCGCTTGGCCATCTGCATGGCCGCTTCTCTGGCAGCGTGTGTTCCGGTCGCAGTCGCATGGACGGTGGTTGAGTGCATGGCCTGTTCAGAGGACAGCACAGCAGATTTGCTGCCCTCACGCGCTTTTGGCACGATCCCCGCAGCGTGATTCGGTGTTTTCGATTCGGGGAACTGGCGCTTCTTCGGTGGCTGGATGCCGCCGCGCTCTTTGATTCTGCCCCTGCTGGTTGACTCGAAACCTTCCGAACGCAGCGAATCACCACGCAGATCATCTTGGTGCCGGAACCGACGCTCTGCCCGCCTGCGCTGTGCCTGCTGGCGGGACGCTTTGCGGCCCTGCTCTTGAATGAATGTCTGCTGACCCTGCCGCTGCGACTCCGGTGCTGCCGTCATGACCGTTTTCCGCTGTGTACTGATATAGGCATTCTTCGTCTTGACTGCCTGCTTCATAGCCGCCTGCCATGCCTGCTCTCGCACTGGCGGTGAGGGCGCTCTTGCCCTCGCCGCGTCAGTCTCTCTGGTGCGGATGACAGGCGGTACGTCGCTGTTGGAGCTGGGGGCAGAGGCGTCACCCTTGGGTGACGCGCTCTGCTCCGCGTTTTTCTTCTTGCGCTGCTTCAGCAGTTCCTTTTCGGCGCGGTGCAGGCCGCTGGCGGCGGTGTCCTCAATGGCGTCGCCGCCATATTCATCCCGCCGCCCCTGCTGGGCGGTATCCCGGAGCTGAGTCCGCAGACGCTCCGAGCCGTCATCCAGCCCCTTGCGCAAAAGTTCCTTTGGTGCGGATACAGCTTTCTCTTTGACACGCTCACCCAGCGTGGGTTTTTCTTTAATTTTCTCCATGGGCTATCACGCAGCCAGGTCCGAGGGCTTTGTGGTCATCAAGCGGTAGAGCTTGTTCTTGGGGAAATGATCTACAAAAGGCACGATAGCGCTTCCGCACTTGATGAGGCCGCGGCCGGAGTCTACATTGGTGATGTAGGAGAGCTGGTTGTCTGAGATATTCAGCAGACGCGCCAATTCCTCCCGATCCGTTGCCGCCTGATTCAGCATGATGAGAAATTCGCTGTTGGCCAGCATGGTGCGGGCCGTGTGAGACTGGAGCAGGTCTTCGATATTCTGGCTGATCCCCGTTCCGCAAGCCTGATACTTTCTCATACGCTTCCAGAGGGTGAACAGGAAATTGGCACTGTACTCATGCTGGAACAGCAGATAGATCTCGTCGATATAGATCCAGGTGTTGCGCTTCAGCCCGCGATTACGGATGATGCGGTTGAAGATGCTGTCCAGCACCACCAGCATACCTACCGGCAGAAGCTGCTTGCCAAGGTCTCGGATATCATAGCAGAGGATACGGGCATTGGTATCCACGTTGGTGGGTTTTGCAAAGGTGTTCAAGCTACCCTCCGTAAACAATTCGATTGCCAGTGCCACGTCCGCAGCTTCCTTTTCCGGCTGGCGGAGCAGCTCCGCATGAAAGTCCTGCAGGGTCGGGGCCTGCCCCTGATATCCGCCGCGGATGTATTCCCGGTATACCTGGGCGGTACAGCGGTCAATGATGGACTTTTCCTTGGCAGACAGCTTCCCGGCGCCGATGAGCTGTTCACAAAGCGACAGCAGAAACTCAGATTTCAGCACCACGGGATTCTCGCCGTCACCGTAGCCCTGCTCCATATCCATGGCGTTGATATGGTTGGGTGATGTGGCGGAGATGTTGATGACCTGACCGCCCAGCCCTTCGATGAGGGGGCGGTACTCCGATTCCGGATCGATGACGATGATATCGTCCTGCGTGGACAGCGCCAGTGACACCATCTCCTTCTTGGCGCTGAAGGATTTGCCGGAACCGGAGACGCCCAGAATGAATGCGTTGCCGTTGAGAAGCTGCCTGCGGTCCGCCACGATGAGATTTTTGCTGATGGCGTTCTGCCCGTAGTACACGCCGCCACGGTCCCAGATCTCCTGGGCCTTGAAGGGCATGAGAACAGCCAGCGCCTCCGTGGTCAGAGTGCGCAGGGCATCGATGCGGCGCAGGCCCAGCGGCAGCGCCGTCACCAGCCCGTCCGCCTGCTTCCAGTTCAGCGTCGTGAGCTGACAGAGGTGCTTGCGGGCAATGGACTGGAGCGTTTCCGTATCACTGTCCAGCTCTTCCTTACTGTCCGCCAGATGCACCAGCGTCACCACGGCAAACATCATCCGCTGGTCGCGGGTAGTGAGATCGTCCAGCATCTCGCGGGTCTCCTTGCGCTGCTGTTCCAGATCGTAGGGGACAACGGCAGAAAAGTTATTGTTGGCGTTCTGCCGGCGCTGCCAGTTGGTCACATTGGTCTCCACACCCAGCAGGCGGTTCTGCATCTCCCGCACCGCCTCATCGGTAGGGACAGGGATGATGTCAATGGACAGCATGAGACTGCGGTTCAGGCTGGTAAGCTCATTGATCATGGAGTCTTTGATGTAGCTGGCATACTCCTTCAGAAACAGTACCCGGCCATACTTACCGCCCATGATAAAATGATCCTTTTTGAATTCCATGCTGTCCGGGCAGATGGCATCCTTGAAGGAGCGCCCATTTTTCATGTTCTCCCGGAGGTCAAAGCGGAACTCGCTTTCCTCACCCACACGGTAGAAATCATGCAGGATGTGGAGGCGGTCTGCCGCATCCATCTCCTCGCAGTGGGAGTCCATGTGGTTCAGACGGGAAGAGGCGTCATGGACCGTGCGGTCAAAAAATGCGCGGGCCTCCTCTACATTTTTCTTGTGGACGGACAGGGTGATGTAGCGCTCCTGCACCACACTGTTGGATGAGTCCGTCACCTTATCCAGCAGCATGGCGTTGTATTCCTTGCGTCCGCCGTCCAGATCATCTCCCTTGGGCGGGATGAGTATCTCCTGCTCAAAATTGCGCCGGTCCAGGCGCTTATTGTTGATGGTGATCTTCGTGGTGGAGCCGGTGTCCAGTGCGTTCAGCAGCTCGGAATAGCTGAGAAACATCGCCGTCTTATCCTCTTTCGAGGCGATGGCGTAGTTGATGTCGCTAAAACGCAGTGTTTTAGAATACTTGCTGCCAAATTGAAAGACCCCATCCGGCCAGATGCGGCGGATGGGGATGATGTCCTGTACAGATCTCGGAACCGTAAATCTTTCTTTGTCCTGCTTCAGTGTATTTTGCAGAGTTTTAATCAAGTTTGAGAGCCTCCTTTATCGTTGAATTTTCCAGAGCTTTGGCGTATATGTTGTCCGATTTGAACACGAGCCTGCGGGGAAACAGGAATTCCGAGCGGATATACGCGAGCAGAAAGCGTTCCAGCGTCATGCCGTTATACTGAAAAAAGCCGCCCAGGGCAAAGGGAAAGGCTGCAAGCACGCAGACCCAGCCGATCTCCCCATTCCCCAGCACAGGGCGCAGGCCGAAATATACGCCCACTGCCACGGCGACCGCCAGCAGTGCGAACAGCAGCTGCCGCAGAGACAGACCGAAAAACAGACTCTCCTGGTAATTTCGTACTTCTTTGTTGATGCGGACCTCCAATGAATCACCTCCGATCTTTTCTGAGTTTTGCTGAACAGACTCTTGCTTTGTCTGCGCAGTCATGGTACTATGCCACAAACCCGATGAAGGAGGTCGTGACACATGATCGCTTTTTTGATGATCGCCGGACTTGGCGTCCTGGCGCTTCTCTCCCGGCTGGCCGCGCTGACGCGGATGACCATCCCGCTTTTGTACACCGTGTCCATGCTGACGGTGTTCCACGGCTGGTATCGCGCCCATACCGTGCTGGCAGACTGCATCCTGTTCGCTCTTGTAGGGCTGGTGGCATTGTCCTGGCTGCTTTCGCTGATCCGCTTTGTCTGCGATCTTGTTATGCAGGCACGGGATGACGCTGCCGCTATGGAGTATTTCTCCTACCGTGTTCGCAAAGCACGGGAGAACGGCGAAGACACCGTCAGCACAGAGGGTCTGTGGCACTGAATCAGCCAAGGCCCATCAGCTCCCGGATGATGCGGTCGCTCATCTTGATCGCGCCTACCAGCACCAGCATATTGAAGATCAGCTCGCCCACATAGTTCCACACGATGGTGGCTGCCGCCAGCGTATCGTCCGCGATGGCGGGCGGGGACGAGGCAAAGGCAGAGAAGATCACACAGGCCAATACGATGACACAGCCCTCCATGCAGATGGCGGCATAGCTTTTCAGAAAAGCAACGCCGATACTGCTGGAGGGCTGTCCCGCAAAGCTGGCCAGCGGGATGGGTGCGATGGCTGTGGCGATGTAGAGCTTAAAAAACCGGCTATATACCGTCAGTATCATGACAAGGGAGAGCACCCAGATAAAGAGCGAGCCCAGCAGCGTCACCGCCCAAAGGGGGATGGAGTCGATAAAACCCACATCCTCGATGACACTCACCAGTTCGTCCGGCAATGTGGTGGCAGACATGGCTGTCAGTCCGGAGGAATCCATGATGGTCGTCACCATGCCCTGGGCAACGCGAAACGCGCCAGTCATCAGCTCCATGCCCCACGATACCGCCGCCTGCGCCAGCACAAAGCGGATGAAGCATTTGAAGGCCACTTCCGGCTTCTTCATCTCGGTAAAGCTGCCGCAGGTCTTGACCACGCCCATTACGAAAAACAGCACCAACAGCGCATATCCCACCGCTTTCAATCCGCCGTTGATGCCGACGATGATATTCCAGATACCGCCGCCCTTGAAATTCTCCGGCGATGTGGTGATGAGCTGCCAGATCTCCTCCAGTCTGCCGTTCCACATCTCCAGCGCAGAGTTCAGGTTGTCAATGATCCAGTTTCCACTTCCCATTCAAAATCACCTCCTGCGGGAAGAAATAAGGGGCGCAGTCTAAACGCTGCTCCCCTTATTCGATTTTCAACCGGTGATAAGGGTAAGGATTTCCTTGGTAAAGGTGATCACAATGCCGCCTGCTACGGTGAGCATACCGTTGGCTCGCTGGGATGGATCATGGCTCTTGAGAGACAGACCCACCTGCAGGATGCCGAAGCCCAGCAGAATAAGGCCAATGGCGCGGATCAGCGAGAAAATGAAATCAGACAGGTTGTTGACCACCGTCAGCGGGTCATCTGCCGCCAGCGCAGGCACTGCGGTGACTGCCAGAAGCAGGGTAACGCAGGCAAAAACGGAATAGACGCGCTTTGCCTTTCTCTCGAAATTTTTGTTGTTCAAATCATGTTTCATGCTGCAGCATTCTCCTTTTCATTGTCAAAATCAGTTTGGAACAGCGGCTTTCCCGGAATAGGAGGCTCCACCGTTCCGTGGTGGATGTAGGGCGGTCCGCCGCCGTCCACCGTATAGCGGATGGCGGGATGCTCCATGAGCTCATACTTTTCGTCCATCACCGGCCGTGTGCCGCGGATGAACAGGATGCAATACCGGTTATCCAGCATCCGCACCTCGTCCGGCGTCAGCAGTTCCCGTCCGCTCATCTGGAAGTTGGTGGAGTAAGACCCGGACCGCCCTTTGGTTTGTCCGTGGGTCTTGGTGTCAATGGTAGACTTGCCCAACGCCTCTGAGATGTACTTGTGGGTGCTTGCCTCGTTGCCGCCCAGATAGAGAAGCGTGTCCGAGTTGCCGGGGATGGTTTCCCACGAGTCCTTATACAGTTCCTTGATCTGCGCCATGTTCTGGATGATGGTGCTGCAGGAGATGTTGCGGGAACGCATGGTCGCAAGCTCCCGCGGCAGCCCCGGCAGATTGACCGATGGCGCTTCGTCCAAGATAAAGTGGACATGACACGGCAATGCCCCATGGTGGATCTGGTCGGCGCAGTAGTACAGTGTTTGGAATATCTGGGAGTACAGCAGGCTGACGAGGAAGTTGAAGGTCGTGTCATTATCCGGGATGACGGCGTACAGAGCGCACTTTCGCTCTCCCAGCGTGTAGAGATCCATGTCATCATGGTCGGTGACAGCTTTGATCTGCGGCAGATTGAAGGGCGCCAGCCGCACAGCGGCACTCACCAAAATGCTTTTCGCTGTCTTGCCCGCCGCCTGCTTGAAAACCTTATATTGCCGCAGGGCAATGCTTTCCGGGTTTTCATACTCCATTGCCCGGAACAGCAGATCCAGCGGGGAGACATACTCGTCATCGTCCTCCTTCACTTCGGCATATTCCAGCACGCGCATCACCATTGAAAAATTCTGCTCGTATTCCGGCGCTTCCTGGAACAGCATGAGGATGATGGCCTGCAGCAGCGCTGTCTCGGACTTCGACCAGAATGGATCGGACTCGTGACTGCCTTTGGGCGTCGTTGCCTGAATCAGCGTGTTCACCAGCTTAAGCGCGTCTTTTTCATCCCGCAGGTAGCGGAAGGGGTTATAGCCGTCTGACTGCGACAGATCCACCAGATTCAGCACTCGGATGTCGTATCCCTGCCGTTTCAGATACCCTCCGGTGGCGGTCAGCACCTCCATCTTCGGGTCCGTGATCACATAGTTGCTGTTGGCTTCCAGAATGTTGGGCTTGACATAGCCGCGCGTCTTGGCGGCGCCGCTGCCGCCAATGACCAGCACATTCAGTGAGCGCCGGTGCTTGTGGGTATCCAGCCCCAGCCGCACATGGCGGGTGAGGATCTTGTTTTCCTTTTGACGGAACTGTGCGTTGAGCTGCCGGGGAGAGCCCCATGCGGCGGAGCCGTGTTCCTCTCCGTCCCGTGTTCTGCCCTGTCCGGAAGCATAGAGACACAGCCCCATGAGATACGCGCCGGTGCAGACGAGAATGGACAACAGACTCTTGTCTGTCCATTGGATCTGGAAGGGCTGTTCCAGCGCGGCAGTTAAGTTTGATAGCAGCTCCGGCAGACCGCCGCCAAGGGACTGGGCGATCAGCAGCGCCGCCCATATCACAGGGATATAGAGGAACAACGCAAGTACCAGATCCGTTGTTTGGGATGTCTTTTTCAGCCGCATCACCTCCTGCATAAAAAATACGAGGCCGGCAGAGCATTCCACTCTGCCGGCCTTACTGACGAAACGGCTTTCTTACTTTGTCCTGTCCGGTCGCACTTTTTGACGGATCTTTTCCTTGGCCGGGGCAGACTTCTGCCGGGTATCCAGCTGCGCCTGATAGCCTTTCAGCCGTTCCAGAACCGAAGGCCGCTCATTCGACATCGTCCCGGCAGCCGTTTCCCTGCCGCTGGATGAGGTCGATCTGCCTTTGGTATCTGGCAAGTCTGTTCCCGACCGAGATTCTTTTTTTGGTGCCACCTCCTGCCGCTTGCCCACAGGCGGTGTCACAGGCGTTTCCCCCTGCTGGGGGCGTTGCTGTTCGCGCTGCGGCGCCTCCTGTCCCAAACGGGCTTCCTGCTCCTTAGAGGGGGCATCCTGCCGCGCCTGCTCCGGCTGCCCGGTATATCGGATGCGCTCAAAGATCATATTGGCGCGGTCGATCTCCGTTACCGGCATGATCACATCCACGACTTTTCCCTTGTTATCCGAATCACGGATGGCAGAGAACAGGATCTTCTGTTTTCCTGCCCGCTGCCTGAATTGCTGATACTGCTCCGGAGACATGGCGAACCGCCGCACATCGCGGGTCTCCTTCAGCATCTTTGCCAGATTGACTTTGCCGGAAATGGTCTTGTGTTTTTTCGCCAGCGCCATGGTGAGCGCCAGTACATTTTTAATGGCGGAGCCGCTCAGCCGGACAGCGACCTCGCTGCCGGAGAGCATCATGCGTACCAGCTGGTCCGCCGCTTCACCGCCTCCGATGTTCATGTTCACGCACCTCCTTCTGGTGTTCTTCTGTTTTCTGGATGTCCTGCTCCATTACAGGCGTCTGCTGGCAGATCTCCCGGCAGAGCTTCAGCTTTTCCCGCTCTGCCCGGATCTTCCGATTCACCTCTGAGAGCTGCTCATACACTTCTGCCTTTTCTTTCTCCAGCACCTCCTGCGGAACGCCGCTGTCCTCCAGCAGCTTCACGGCTTTCATGTACTGCTCAAACTCCTGCTCCATGCCGGTGAGCCCTTCCTCATATAACGCTCTGCTGGGTTCCAGCGCCTCCGCATCTGCCAGCGCCGCGTAGAGCGGCTGGCGTTTCTTCTTCCGCACATTGAGGAGGGTCCGCTGCTTTGTCAATCTGCCCAGCGTTTCCTCTGTGCGTTGTTCGAATGCCGCCATGTCAGCAGGCGTTGTGATGTCATTTTCCCGCAGGAACGCGAACTGTGCCTGATACCGTTCAAAGCGCATGACCGCCTGCCGCAGATGCGGCGTCATGCGGGGCGGATACTGCCGCTTTTCGATTTTGCCCAGCAGATAGAGATAATGGACATAGAGGGCAAGAAAACCGCTGTATCTGGGATGCTTCCGGTACGGCTGATACGCCGGCCGCGCAGGCAAGACAGGCCGCAGTCCCGCTTCGATCTGTTCCAGGTTGCCCTGGATGGCAGCACGGATTCCGTCCTCTGTGAACAGCGGATCTCGCCTGCCGGGGTACTGGTATCGATCCTGCCCCCGCAGGCGGAAGCCGAGCCTGCCGCCATGATGGATCTCATACCCCTTATGCTCCATGAGCAGAAAGAAGTGGCCGAGGTCGTTGGCGTCCCGGATGGCATCCCGCAGATCTGCCTCCAGCATGGAACGGAAGGTGGGCTGCCCCTTGGACTGGCGCAGCCACTCAATGTAGCTGACCGACCTGGCAGGCGCGCCCTGCACGATGACGGACAATCCATGCTCCCGGCAGAGCCGGTCTGAAATGGCACGGATCTGCTGGTAATAGCTTTGCTGCGTGCTGTGATACTTTTCGCCGGTATCTGCATTCACCGAATTAAATACAATATGCGAATGGATATGATGCCGGTCTACATGGGTCCCAATCACAACCTCAAAGCCGTCCAAGTGTTCCTGCGCAAATGCTTTAGCAATTTCTAAAGCAAGTTCAGGTGTGATTTCACCAGGCTTGAACGATTGAATGATGTGATAGCATTGACGCTTATCCAATCGTCCGGTTTCCAGCTTTGTTTTCATCATCTCGCGGTACTCTCTCCCTGGATCGCAATTAAAATGTGCTGTTAAAATATGCCCATCCGTTTTGTCACCGTTCAGAACATAATCAATGGCTTCTTTTAAGCCGCCGTTACGGGGCAGGATTTTCGTAACAGCCATTACTTATTCGCTATCCGGAACATAAGCTCATATACCTGATCCAGAAGATAGAGTCCACGTTTGGCATCCTCCGGCTTCGCAATTCCGGCATTGACGCTGCGGGCGATCTGGTTGATGTTGTTGCCGATATGATGTATTTCCGTCCGGAGCTCTTTAATTTCTTTTGTAGGGCGGGCTTTGACCGGTCGTCCCTCAATAAGCCGTGCAAGATATGCCCGTTTTGTCAGCCTGCACTCTTTGGCCTGACAGCACAGCAGCTGATACTGCTGTGTTGTCAGTACGATGTGCAGATGGTGTTCTTTCTTGTTCTCATCCACATTTTTCTCCTTCCTGCGGCGTATAGCCGCAAGTTTTTCCGCCAGCAGGCGGCATTGGGGACCGGGGTATCCTCGGCAAGCTGTGCAAATGTACATTTGCGCGATGCTTGCGCCAGCGCCGCCCACGGCGGCGTTGGCTGTTCCCCGCCGATGGCGGGGCGCTTTTTGAGAGGTAGGTTGATTCCAATACAGGCGGACATGGTCCGCACCTTTTCCAGAAAAAAGAAATGTCTGGCAGCAGCGCCAGACATCCGGTTTCGCAGGGTCCTTCCGCACAGGGTGTCAATGTAGCACCCAAAATAGAAGAGGCAGGGTGTCTTGATGACACCCTGCCTCTTCAAATATTGACTCAACGCTCGATCTCTTCCGTTTTCTGCCTGCTGCTTCGTGCAGCGGTTCGAGCTGCGTCGAAGGGAAGGACGAATCCTTCTACCTGTTGATAATAGCTCGTCTGTTCCTCTACAAAGAATGCCTCAAGAGGCGCATAGTCTCCTTTGGACTGTGCGGTGTTCAGCGCATGGTAATACTCGATTTTCTTATCATCACTTATCACGAAGGGTACTAATCCGTTTTTCAGACATTCTTTGAACAGAATCACGCGGCCGGTTCTCCCGTTTCCATCCTGAAAAGGATGGATCATCTCATATTCAGCGTGGAACTTAGCCAGATCCGTCAGAGTATGCTGTGGGAGAGCGGTTGATCGTATGTCTTGAGCATTTCATTGAACATCAGAAAATGCCCCGTCATTTCCTCTACATCCTTTGCCCGGATCAGAGCATCTTCAGCAGATAAGGTGCCGGTATCAAACAGGGAAGCCGTTTGCTTTTCTGTCAAGGCGTTCCCTTCGATTTTGTTGGAATGATAGGCCAGCATTGTCTGCGTGAGGGCATAAACGCCGCTGTGGTCATTTCTCTTCTGCTCGATTTGAAGTCTGTCAATAAGATTCTGCATAAAGCGATGCACGTTCTATTACCGCTCCATTTCACTGCGGCCGACGGCCGTTTTTCTGCGTTCCGGCTGCAGACGAAGCAGCTGCGGGATGCGGTTCTGAATATGCCGCTCAATCGCTTGCAGGCGGTATTCCGGAAGATTCAGCTTGGGATGTCGATGGAATCGGAAGCCGATCAGACGCCGGAGCTGCCTTGCCTGTACGGGACCCAAGACCTCACGGCAAACATTTTCAAAACTGATACCGTATGCCGTGCCTCTTGTCTTTGCATAGGCATCCAGATCCTTAAAATCATCCGGCATGGCAAAATTGAACAGGGACAGACCGTTATCAAAAATGGGAGCTGCTCCGATCACTTTGCCGCTGTGGTTATCCCGCAGGATACCGAAGTTGCCAAAGTGCCGGTCCTCGTTGTAGATCACGGCATCGAACACCAGCATGCTCCTGATCTGCTCATACGCTTCCGCACCAAGACTCTTATAATAATCCAGACAGGCTTTCAGCCCGCCCTCCCGGACGATCCGCCCGATGGGGATATAGGCGGTATCAATATCGGTGAACAGCTTGCAGCGGGAGGCTGTGATCCCTTTCCAGTTTTCCAATTCATACGTCACTGCGTTGAGTCCCATTGCCTGTGCTATCTGACTGGCATAGTACTCACTATATGGCTCATTTCCTGTATTGGCCGCGCCGGAGGTACCTCCTTTATACAGGTATATCCCCTCGCCGGGAATGAAGCGCCATGCTTTCGGAAGCATACCGTTGGTCGTCAGTTCGGGTGATGTGGTAAACGCCGCGTCGCTCTGCCCGAATCCGGTATAGGCCACCAGTGACAATATCTCCGAAAAGCGATTCTCATATAAATTATACTGTGCAAAAGTCCCCGTGAAGTCTCCTGGCACGACCCAGTAGCTGTCGTTCAAGGACAGGCCCTTACAGATATCGATGATCCCTTTGGTGTCGTTGATGCTCAAGCCAAAGGTTTTCAGTATTTCCGCGACATAAGCACGGTTTTTAGGGATCACGCGCTTCTGCAGCCACTTCAGCACACCTGTATCCGTCTGCTCCATGTCCAGAGGCAGCAGATTCTTCTGTTCGTCATTGATCCACAGGATTTTGGCTTTCAGTCCCTCAATGCCCTCTTCTGACAGAGTGAATGCCAGCATATCCGTGTCATAAAGGCGGAGCATATATTCTTGTTCCATGTTACTTCACTCCCTTTCCATACGGAGATATTTTTCTCTCAGATACCATGCCTGTTCTGATGAGATGACCTGCTCTACTTCATAGGAATTGATCAGCGCATACAAATCACACCAGCAGAGATCCCAGTGGTTATCCTGCCCACCGTTGTCAATGATGCTCCATGATCTCTGCATTCCCCGGATGGATTCCCTGAGATCTTCTGGCAGTCCGCATTCCAGGCAGGACCGGTCCAGCGGCTTTCCCGTTTCCGGATCATATTGTGCGTTTCGATCATTCATACCTGCGTCCTCGCTTATAACTCAATTCTATTATTTTTATTATATCGGCTTATCCCTGTTTTAGCAAGTAGTGTTGCCAGACAGCTCAGTAGATCATGCCGCCTTTTCCAGCTCGGCTCGGATACGTTCCCGCGCCAGCTCCGCATAGGTGTCTGTGACTTCGATGCCGGTGGCGGTATAGCCCTCCTGCACAGCCGCCAGCACCGTGGTACCGCTGCCGGCAAAGGGGTCCAGAATATGGCCGCCCGGTTCCGTGATCTTTACAATGTCCCGCATCAGCTGCAGCGGCTTCTCCGTCAGATGGATGCGGCTCTGGGGATTGCCGTATTTGAACACGCCCGGCAGACACGGGACCGGACGGCTGATGGGCATATCGCCGTTGGAGCCCCAGACGATATATTCCGTCTGCTGGCGGAAGCGGCCCTTCTGCGGGCGGCTGTTGCCCTTATCCCAGACAGCGGTGCCGCGCCAGATCCAGCCCGCCCACTGGAGAGCGTCTGTGGCTGCGGGAAGCTGCCGCCAGTCGATAAACATACATACCGGCGCACCGCTCTTGCATACCTTTCGCGCTTCATACAACCACTCCGCCGCCCAGCGGGTCCAGGAGCGCTGGTCCTTGGCGTCCCCATCGAAAGGGGGCGGTGCGTTCTCGCCCATGCTGGAATACTTCCGGGCGGTGGATTTGTTTTTTTCCGCCTGGGTGCGCCCACCGGACGCATAGGGCGGATCGGTGATGACAGCGTCAAAGGTGTTGGGGGCAAAGGTCCCCAGCACCTTCAGGGCATCACCTTGGAGGATGCTCCATTTCTGATTATCGCTCATGCTCATGCTTCTCCTTCTTTTTCGTTCGATTTTCGCGGGGCGGAGACAGCTCCGTTTCCACATATTCGCTGATGATTCCCAGTGCTTCCTCGTAGCTGTGGCACGCTCCGCCCATGATGCGGGTCTGCATTTCCTTTGCTTCTGCCGCCATGCCATTCTGCCGAAGAACTCTGGCGGCAATACCCATCAGATTAAAGATGTTGCCGTCCTGCCCCAGCAGAGGGCAGAGAGGGCGGGGGTTCTCCTGCCGGGCGGAGCGAAACCCGCCCAGCTTGTTGGGAACATAGTCGGACAGCCATGTGCCGCCGAATGCGCCGTGGGTCTGCAAACGCCACATCGCCAGTTTCCCCATGTCCACCTGAATGTCCTCGAAGGGGAACAGCAGATTGGTGAGTCCATCGTGCTGAAAAACCTTGACCGTCTCAAAACGGCTGCCATTCTGCAGGATGCCGTCCTGCGTCAGCAGGTCATTGATGCCATCCAGCCACTCCTGCGCCTCTCCGCCGCAGCCCTGCAGCACCAGTCCCTCCTGATGTTCCATGTCCCGCAGATCGTCTGCGGTGATCTTTTCAATCGGCATTTATCGCTCCTTTCTGCCGAGGCGTCTTGCAGGCGGCGTCCGTCCAATGGTCTTCTGATCCGTCATCACGGGGATGCCCAACTCGCCGGCTTTGTAGATCTCCTGCCACATCCCATCCGTCCAGACCGGACCGTACACATTCATCTGCTGGCAGGATTCCAGCAGGCGCAGTCCCATCGCCCTGGCTTTCTCGTCCTGGGCGGGATCGGCGGGATCTGCGACAGGCGGGAACAGCAGATGCGGACAGATAGGGATATTCCCCTCCACAAACACCTCCTGCGCTTTCTGCCGCGCAAACTCCACATTGTTTGTCACATCGCCCCGCAACGGAGCACAGATATAGACCAGCTTGGGGCCGCTCCGTTCCAGCTCCGGCGTGCGCTCCCGGAATGCGGACAGATACTGTCCGACGGCATCCCGCAGAGCGGCATAGTCCGCGGCAGTAGGGTGATAGGCGTACCATTCCACTTTTCCATAGTCATCCCACAGGTGGGGAATGACGCCGCTGCGGAAGTTGGGATTGTTCGGCACCTGCTTTTTACCCCAGACATCCTGAAAGCGCAGCAGCGTCCGGTCCACCACGCCCTCCGTGCGGTTGAGCACCGTGAGGCGGATGGCGTCATATTGGCTGGAGATATGGGTAGAGAGAAACTCCGCCCGTACACGCAGGTCCTTTCCGAGATCTCCCACGCACACACGCCCGGAGAATTGAGGCTGATCCACGAGATTGCTATGTTCAAACAGCTTTCGCAGCTCCTGCTCATATACGGTCATCGCTCCACACCTCGTTTCTTTGGCGTTTTTGTTTTCATAGGACTTACTTCTTTTTGCAGAGGTTTCAAGGTCTCACGCCCGATGCCGCGGATCACGCTGCGGCTCTTGCCGCTCAGGACAAAGGTATCCCTTGTATCGTTGCGGACTTCCTCGCAGGGCAGGATCACGGCAGAACCGGTGATGCGGATATCCCCCTGCACCGTGCCATACACCTTGCAGTTGCCGGACAGGATGGGAGTCCCCATCGTATGGGGATCGTGAATGATCTGCGCGTTTCCGGAAGCCAGCGCTTTTCCGGTCATGGAGGCCCCGCGGAGATAGGCGTTGTCCTCAGCGCGGCTGTGGCCGCTCATCACGCTGCCTTTGGAAACATAGGCGCTGCCACAGGCAATGGCGTCGCCCCGCAGACAGGCGTCCCGATCCACATAGGCGTCACCCGCTGCAATGGCGTCATCGAAGATCCATGCGCAGTCTCCCGGCTCCGCGGACAGGTTGCTTTCGCTTTCCACGAAACCGCCTATGTCGCCTGCGCGGATCTCGCCGCAGATATCCCGCAGCGCGCGGATGCGGTGCAGGAACGGATATTCCTCATGGGCAATGTCTGTGATCTCATATTTTTGATTGCTGATGGTTCTCATCTCCTTTTCCTTTTTTATGCCGCTTTTTGGCACAGGGCATCTTCTTTTCGGAATGCCGCATCAATGTCGGAAAAGCGCTCCGTGCGGTTGAATTTCTCGGACACCTTTCCCGGCATGGCCTGCAGCTCCAGCATTCTTGCCCACAGCTCCGGATGGTGGTCATAAAGGTGCCGCAGTTCCTTCCGCTTGGCGTTCGGGCAGAACCAGCAGCCGCCACGGTCTGTGAACGCATAGACAGGTGAAAGCAGCCCTGCCGTTTGGCAGAGCTGCTTTGCATCCTCTTCGGTGTAGTGATATTTTTCCAGCAGGGACACCTGATCTTCCTGCAAGCGGCGCAAGCGCACCGGCTCATCGCTGGCGATGCCCACATACTGCACAGTATCCGGCGTCAGAGTCCTGTTATACCGGCGGATGGGACGGAGCTTACAGTCCCGCTGAACGTAGCAATGCCCGCACAGAGGGAATCCGCGTCGAAGTCCTTTTTTCGGACCGCGGGTAATGGCTCCGGCAAACAGGTTCAGATAGGTCTTATCCGAACGCAGCACACGGACCGGGATGCCCAACCGTTCCAGTCTGGGGATCGCAGTCTCATAGATGAATGCCCGATGCTCCGGCACCTCGCCGGAGGTCCTTTTATCGAACATCACCTCACAGTAGACCGCTTCATCCAGCGGTTCCCCGTGCTCCAGCGCCAGCAGGATCGTGGCAAGGCTGTCTTTGCCGAAGGAGCAGGACGCAATATGCAGGGTGTTCTTCTTTTCTTTTGAAATCATGATCATCCTCTCTGATTCTGTTTTTGCTGGCAGTATTGTCAGCAGGTGGGGAGTCTGCTATAATAGCGCATATCATTTCCAGTCATTTTAGATATGAAGGAGACGAAATACGATGAATAAAACAGAACTGATCACCGCCATGGCGGAAGCCAGCGGCCTTACCAAGAAGGACTGCGACACCGCTCTGAATGCGTTTGTCGACACGCTGCAGACTGCGTTGAAGTCCGGTGACAAGGTACAGCTGCTGGGCTTTGGCACCTTCGAGGTGAAAGAGCGCGCCGCCCGCACCGGCAAGAATCCGGCCACCGGAGCCACCATTGAAATCCCCGCTTCCAAAGCGCCGGCTTTCAAGCCCGGCAAGGCGTTCAAGGATTCCGTGCAGTGATAACACGCCCGCGAGAGACCATCTCTCGCGGGCCTTTTCTGTTATCGGTGCGATACGCCCATGTCCTTGGCACGACAGGCACATTCCAGCACCTCTGTCATATCCGTGCGCTCCCAGGGCGCGTCCGCATGGGTGAAGTGACCGTAATTGCAGAACTTTTGGAACATAGGCTGATCCAGTCCCAGCGTTCCGATCATGCCGTCCGGCGTCAGGTTGAATACCGTGCGGACAGCCTGTTCCAGCACATCATCGGAATAGATGCCGGTATGCTCCGTATCCACCGTCACCGCCACAGGCTGTGCCTTGCCGATGGCATAGGCAAGGCTGATGGTGCAGCGCTTGGCCAGTCCTGCCGCTACGATATTCTTGGCAATGTAACGGGCCATGTACGCGCCGCTGCGGTCCACCTTCGTTCCATCCTTGCCGGACAGCGCGCCGCCGCCATGAGGGACGAGGCCGCCGTAGGTGTCCACCATCAGCTTGCGTCCGGTGAGTCCGGTGTCCGCTTCAAAACCGCCCTGGACAAATCGACCGGAGGGATTGACCAGCACTTCGGTATGTTCGTCCAGCGGAAGTTCCTGCATGGCGGGGCGGATCACATGGCGCAGAATGTCCCGGCGCAGTTCCGGCAGGGGCAGCTCATCCTCATGCTGGCAGGATACCACCACTGCGGCAACGCGGCACGGGACTCCAGAGCGGTATTCCACAGACACCTGTGCCTTGCCGTCCGGACGCAGGCCGGGGATGATGCCCTGCCTGCGGGTATCGGTCAACAGGCGGGTCAGTCGATGGGCCAGCACCACAGGCAGGGGCAGCAGCTCCTTTGTTTCATCGCAGGCAAAGCCGTACAGGATTCCCTGATCTCCTGCTCCGGTCTCCGTGCCGCCGCACACAGCTTCCGCAATGTCGGGACTCTGCTCATGGGTGATGACCTCCACCTCATAGTCGCTGCCGCCGTATCCGGCTTCCCGCACCGTCCTGCAAATAATGGCAGGGATATCCGGAATCTTCGCTGCCGTGATCTCGCCTGCGGCGATGATCTTTCCGGCTGTGACCATGACCTCGCAGGCAACGCGGGCAGCGGTGTCCTGCGTAAGACAGGCATCCACCACCGCGTCCGCGATGGTGTCGCAGAGCTTGTCGGGATGTCCCTCGGTGACTGACTCAGCAGTCAAAATGCAGTTATCTTTCATATTCATGTTTCTCCTTTTTCATCGGTTTCTTATGCGCCTCCGGCTGTTTCGGAACAGAGAGGATCATTTCGTTGCTGTATTTGTCCTTGTACTTTTCGATCTGCTGCTCCGTCAGCGAGGCAAAATCATCCTCTTTAAGACCGGCAACAAAAAATGTGCCGCAGACAATGTCATACGGCACACCGTGATCATCGGTCAGGGCGCGGTTCCACGGCAGGCCCAGCAGCTTGCCCTCGTCATTTGCGATGAGCGCCACCGGGTCATCGAAGGGGTAAACTGCCTGAATGGTGCCGCCTACGAGCTCCTGCATGGCAGAAAGAGTGTGGTCGATCTCCTGCACTTCAGGCATTTCCATGGGGCGCACCACAAGGACTTTCATTTTTTCTGTGCTGATATGGGTTCCTCCTTCCCCAAAAAAAAGCGGCAGCGACAGATTCCTCTGCCGTTGCCGCAAATGGTGATTCTTATTCTTTTTTGGATGCCAGCGTCCGGGTCTTCAGCAGGGCATTCTCCAACGCCCGATGATCTTCATGCTCCGGCCACCATTGTGGGCGCAGGAAGCCCAGCACCGCAGCCGCCCATTCATAATCGGCCCGTTCCAGTGCGCCGCCCAGCAGTCCCTGCCGGAATTTCCGGTGCCGTTCCCGCACCGCCGGGTCCACGCTGTCCCGTTCCAGATACAGTTCCAGAAAGCCGCCGAGGACAGCAGCTTCCTCCGTTGTATAAAACATATCCGCCCCCCCTTCACAAACAGGGGTTATTGTAACACAGACCGTGGAAAATGAACACCTCTTTTTCACTCCGGCTGTCTGTTGCGCGGATACCGCGCCTGTGATACACTGTGCTTACGAACAAAAATATGAGGAGGCGGCTGTGATGAGATGGTTTTGGGAGCTTTCATGGCTGTGGAAGATGCTTGGCGTCGCTTTACTGGTTTCCGCGGTATGCGTCGCCGCGGCCGCGCTGATCGGCAAGGCGGCAAAAATCCGCCCCGGCAAAAAGGTTTTCCTGCTCGTTGGGATCTTGGCCTTTGTGATCTCTATTCTGGTGATCTTCTTTCTTGCACAGACGCCGGCGCTGCTCTGAGTTACCGCTCCGGCCCTCTGTTTCGCTCAGGCGCTCGCTTTGGCTTGTCGATCCTGCCGCTCCACACCTCGTCAATGGTCCTGCTCCACGCATCCCGAAGGGAGTCCACCGGCAGGCCGTTGGCTTCAAAGCCTCGCTGGATCACGCGGTAATAATATGGGGACGGCAGTGCAGGCTGGCGGCAATACGGCTCTGCCATGATATAGACCATGACTGGGAGCTCAGCGCCAGCCGCGTCTTTAACAGTCACGGTTTCTTTCGTGTAGTGGCGGGGATACCCCTCATAGCGGTCCAGAGACTGTTCGCAGTTTGGCGTGATCTTCCACACCAGTCCGTGGACAGTACTGCCTTTTTTCGGCGCAACGGTAGCAAAGCCGCTGCCGCGGAACCGCAGTTCGTAGTTTTCCAGCCTGACCGGTCCCACGATCTCGGCATCCGGACAGCGCTGCGCCATCTGCTTCAGATCAAGGTTGCTGCCGTAGGCAAAATACAGGTTTTCCTCCACGTCACACCTCCAGCAGCTTCAGAGCGCCAAAGCGGTCCAGATGACGGAGCAGGGCTGCCGCCTGTGTCTCCGCATCGCCATCCGGCAGCGGGCAGTCCATTCCCGTGGTGCGGATGACATTATTCTGTACAAACCAGATGTAGGTCTCCACATCCGGGAACTCTGTGGGATCAAAGCTGAGATCCCGAAGCTGTTCCATGATCCCGGCTGCGGTTCCTTCGTACACGGTATCTTCAATTTGAATCTTCAAAGGCTTCACCTCTCCATTTCTCTGGATTTTTTCTTCTTTTTGTTGACTGCATAGCTGTCCTTATCGAAACGCCACGCACGGTCACCGTCCAGATTTGCCAACAGGTGGTCACGGGTATGCTTGAATTCCTCGCCGTTGAGTCCCAGCCGCACCAGCCAGACCCGGAAGGTGAACAGTTCATTGTCACTGTGGGTCTTGCGCATGACCGTGCTGCGCTGGGCGATAGCCTGGGCGGAGATGGCAAGGCACAGATTCACATAGGCGGCGACTTTTCCCGCATGGAGTGTGGAATTGAAACAGCGCCATTCCACCGTTCCCCGGTAAAAGACCGAATGCAGATTCAGTGCGTAATAGCGGGTCCAGTTATAATGGTCTGCGCTGCCGTTATCTCCCTCATACCAGATATTCTCCAGCTGCGTCAGATCCCTTGTTTCATCCGACGAGAGCCTGCGTGCCTGCTTCAGCATGGGTTCCCGCACCTTCTGACACCAGCGGGACGCCCGGCTTTCATTGACCTGCAGCGCTTTGAACAGGATATCCTCCTTGGAGTACATGATGCCGATGAGGTTTTTCAGACTCTGCCGGTTATGATTGGCTGCGTCCACATGGACATGGATGCCGCAGGAGCTGTTGGCCTTGGCTCCTGCGTGGCGTACCTGCCGGACACACTCCTGCAGCTTGGGCAGTTCCGCATAGGTGAGCTTTGGCGTTACCATCTCCACGCGGTATCTGTAGTCACCCGTTGCACGATAGCCGCTGCCGATCTTCTGCTCCCCGTGGATGCTGGAGTCACTCATGACCGTCCACTCTTTGCCGTCCCGATCCGTCACACACCATTTATCGTAAGCGCCGCCCACATAGCGGGCGTCCGTTGCAAAATACGCGGCCAGCGCTGTTGCCGCCTGCTCACGGGTGATGCCGGTCATTTCAACTTCCACGCCGAAGCACTGATCCTTCAGCCCGATCATGCGGCAGCACCGGCTTTCAGTTCCGCATCCACCTCCCGGATGCGCCGCGCAATGGCTTCAATGACATGGACGGTGACGCTGTTGCCTGCCTGCTTATAGGCCTGAGCGTCGGACTGGATGGCGAGGATGCGGTCGATCTGCCATTCTTCAAAGCCTTGGAGTCGCAGACACTCGCGGGGCATGAGGCGGCGGATGCGCCCGCCGTTTTCCACGATCCCTTGGATACAGCTGGTTTCCAATGTATGGGCAATATCACGCCCAACGCGCCCGCGGCGGGTGTTGCTGCCTGCGTAGCCCAAATCCACCGTATCG
>DXUR01000120.1 GCA_019417795.1 Clostridiales bacterium
ACCCGGTCGCCGCTCTTGGTGATGAGGAAGGCTCCGGTCTCATTGAGAAACTGCACCGCCTTGACCTTATCCTCCTTGTTCATCAGGGCCACTGGCTTACCCACCACCTTCACGCTCTGCTCGATCAGCTCATCCAGCAGATCAGAGACATTCCGGGCAATCGGCTCCGGCTCCTTCTCGTCCTTTTCAGTGGCGGTAAACTGCTTGATCGCATTCTCCATGGCCAGCATCAGGGTGATATCGTAGTTGATGCCGAAGATGCCAATGGGGGCACCGTCGTCATCTCGGATATAGATGGTGGTGGATTTCAGGATCTTCCCATCCTTGGTCCGGGTCAGGTAGGACAGGTGATCGTGGAGCTGTTCGGGATTCCCCCGCAGGGCTTCCAGAACTACATGAGAGGGCCCGTCTCCCACCTTGCGTCCGGTGACGTGTCCGTTTTCAATGGCAACGATGGACCGTTCCGGGTCATTGGTGGCAAGATCGTGGACTACCACCTCGCAGTTGGGGCCGAATTGACTGGCGATCCCCTTTGCCAGCGTCAAGAGAAATTGCAGCGTAGATGCATTCGGCACGTAAATGCCCTCCTTTTCCGGTCCGCGGCAGAAACGCCCCGAAAAGAGCGGGGGCAAACTATGGAATACACGGTCTGATCCGTTGCCGCTGACAGACCTGCTATGATTATTCCATTATTGTATCATAATTTTAGTGAGTTTCAACCATTTTTTGAGACCTAAAAATTTTTAATTTTCTCATTAAAGTGTATGGGCCGTCAAGCAGATTGCAGCAGCAGGAGCGATATATCTGAAAACAAGTCAGATCTCCCTCCACTCACGAAGTGGCCTTCCGTAAAAAGCAAGGGCACTTCCAAACCTTCCATGCATGGAAAGCCGGGGAAATATCCCTGCTGCGGAGGCCCGATTTTTGGAAAAAACAGCCTTGCGCACAGGTTCCGCAAGAGGAACCAAAAAAAGTTTTAGCTTTACAGCATTTTTTTGAGTTTTTCTGCTTGACAACCGAAGAACACATGCTATGATGGTCTCAGAAAGCTAAATAAATTTTGCCATGAAGTAAAAAGATTTTGGAGGCGAGTATTCCATGAAAGATCAGCTCAAATGGGTCCTCAATCATATGCCGAAGAGTGACGATCAGCATCTGGATGTGATGTCCCTGCCCAATGTGGCCAAGGCCCGCTCCTTCCACGGGTCCTTCCCCCAGTACTCCATCACCCCTCTGGCGCAGCTGGACGGTATGGCACAGTATCTGGGGCTGGCGGGTGTGTATGTGAAGGATGAGTCCTACCGGTTTGGTCTCAACGCCTTCAAGGTGCTGGGCGGCTCCTTCGCCATGGCCCGGTACATCGCCGGCGAGATGGGCCGGGACGTGTCCGAAATGAATTACAACTACCTGACCAGCGAAGCCTTCCGTAAGGAATTCGGTCAGGCCACTTTCTTCACCGCCACCGATGGCAACCATGGCCGCGGCGTGGCTTGGGCAGCCAACAAACTGGGCCAGAAGTCTGTGGTGCACATGCCCAAGGGCAGCAGCAAGTCCCGCTTTGACAATATCGCCAAGGAGGGCGCCAAGGTCACCATCGAGGAAGTCAACTACGATGACTGTGTGCGTATGGCTGCTGCAGAAGCCGCACAGACGAAACACGGCGTCATCGTGCAGGATACCGCCTGGGACGGCTACGAGGAAATCCCCTCCTGGATCATGCAGGGCTACGGCACCATGGCTAATGAGGCCGCCGACCAGCTTCGTCAGTGCAGCGTAAACCGTCCCACCCACGTGTTCGTCCAGGCCGGCGTCGGCTCTCTGGCCGGTGCGGTGGTGGGCTACTTCGCAAACCTGTTCCCCAACGATCCTCCCAAGTTCGTGGTGATGGAGGCCGAGGCGGCTGACTGCCTGTATCAGGGCGCGCTGGCCAATGACGGCAAGCCCCGCATCGTCACCGGTGATCTGAAAACCATCATGGCCGGTCTGGCCTGCGGCGAACCCAACACGATCTCCTGGTACATTCTGCGGAACCATGTGTCCGCCTTCATCTCCTGCCCCGATTGGGTCAGCGCCAAGGGTATGCGGATGCTGAGTTCCCCCGTCAAGGGCGACCCCCGCGTGGTGTCCGGCGAATCCGGCGCCGTGGGCATGGGTGTTCTGGACGCCATCATGTGTGATGACACCTACAAGGAGCTGCGGGACGCTTTGGAGCTGGACCGGCACAGCCGGGTGCTCATGTTCTCCACTGAGGGCAACACCGATCCCGAAAAGTATCGCCGGGTGGTGTGGGATGGCGAGTATCCCACCGATGACACCCCGCAGAAGCCCTGCTGAACGCACGGTCCAGAAGCGAACCCAACCAAAATTTGAGAAATAAAATTGGAGGTTACTACCATGGATTTTGAGAAGATTAAAGCAGCCGCTCAGGCCTATCAGGCCGATATGACCCGCTTCCTGCGGGACATGATCTCCCACCCCAGCGAAAGCTGCGAGGAGCGTGAGGTTGTTCACTGCATCAAGGCCGAGATGGAAAAGCTGGGCTATGACAAGGTGGAGATCGACGGTCTTGGCAATGTCATCGGCTGGATGGGTGACGGCGACAAGATCATCGCCATCGACTCCCACATCGACACCGTGGGCGTGGGCAACATCGACAACTGGACCCATGACCCCTACCAGGGCTACGAGGATGATCAGGTCATCTATGGCCGCGGTGGCTCCGACCAGGAGGGCGGTATGGCCTCTGCCACTTACGGCGCCAAGATCATGAAGGATCTGGGCCTGATCCCCGCCGGCTATAAGATCATGGTGGTGGGTTCTGTGCAGGAGGAGGACTGCGACGGTATGTGCTGGCAGTACATCGTCAACAAGTACTTCCCCGCCAACGGCATCAAGAAGGAGCAGGTGGAATTCGTTATCTCCACCGAGCCCACCGACGGTGGTATCTACCGCGGTCACCGCGGCCGCATGGAGATCCGTGTGGATGTGAAGGGCGTTTCCTGCCACGGTTCCGCGCCCGAGCGTGGTGACAACGCCATTTACAAGATGGCCGACATTCTTCAGGAAGTCCGCGCGCTCAACGAGAACGGTGACGGCCCCTCCAACGAGATCAAGGGCCTCGTGAAGATGCTGAATCCCGCATTCAACCCCGAGCATTACGAGGACGCTCAGTTCCTTGGCCGGGGCACCTGCACCACCTCTCAGATCTTCTACACCTCTCCCTCCCGCTGCGCTGTGGCTGACTCCTGCTCCATCTCCATCGACCGCCGCATGACTGCCGGCGAGACCTGGGACTCCTGCCTGGAGGAGATCCGCCAGCTGCCCAGCGTAAAGAAGTACGGCGACGATGTGAAGGTCTCCATGTATATGTATGACCGGCCCTCCTGGACCGGCGAGGTCTACGAGACCGAGTGCTACTTCCCCACCTGGATCAACAAGGAAAACGCCGCCCACGTGCAGGCTCTGGTGGATGCCCACCATGCGCTGTACGGTGAGGAGCGCATTGGCCCCGACGGCGCGATGCACCTGCGTCACCGTCCCCTGATTGACAAGTGGACCTTCTCCACCAATGGCGTAGCTATCCAAGGCCGTTACGGCATCCCCTGCGTTGGCTTCGGCCCCGGTGCGGAATCTCAGGCCCACGCCCCCAATGAGATCACCTGGAAGCAGGATCTTGTGACCTGCGCCGCCCTGTACGCCGCCGTGCCCGGTCTGTACAAGGAGGAGAACAAGACTGCCGATGTCTCCCAGTTCCGGGCCGGCAAGACCAATAACGACATTCAGTAATTCGTACAGAAACCGTTTCAGACCTTTTCTCACCAATTACAAAATATAGATTTATAAAGGAGCCAATTATCATGGACGCTACTCTGCAAAAATATATCGACAAGCTGAACGCCCTGAACTTCAAAGAGATGTATGAGGGTGACTTCTTCCTGACCTGGGACAAGTCCGATGACGAGCTGGAAGCCGTCTTTACCGTGGCGGATGCCCTGCGCTATATGCGCGAGAACAACATCTCCACCAAGATCTTTGAGTCCGGTCTGGGCATTTCCCTGTTCCGGGACAACTCTACCCGCACCCGTTTCTCCTTTGCCTCCGCCTGCAACCTGCTGGGTCTGGAGGTCCAGGATCTGGACGAGGGCAAGAGCCAGATCGCTCACGGCGAGACTGTCCGCGAGACTGCCAACATGATCTCTTTCATGGCCGACGTCATCGGCATCCGTGACGATATGTACATCGGCAAGGGCCACACCTATCAGAAGGAAGTGGCTGAGGCCGTGACCCAGGGCCACAAGGACGGCGTTCTGGAGCAGAAGCCCACCCTGATCAACCTGCAGTGCGATATCGACCACCCCACCCAGTGCATGGCCGACATGCTGCACATCATTCACCACTTCGGCGGCGTGGAGAACCTGAAGGGCAAGAAGATCGCTATGACCTGGGCTTACAGCCCCTCCTACGGCAAGCCCCTCTCCGTGCCTCAGGGCGTCATCGGCCTGATGAGCCGTTTCGGCATGGACGTGGTGCTGGCTCACCCCGAGGGATACGAGGTCATGCCCGAGGTGGAGGAGGTCGCCAAGGCCAACGCCGCCAAGACCGGTGGTTCCTTCACCAAGACCAACTCCATGGCCGAGGCCTTCAAGGACGCTGATATCGTCTATCCAAAGAGCTGGGCTCCCTTCGCCGCTATGGAGAAGCGCACTAATCTGTACGCTGAGGGCGACGCCGACGGCATCAAGGCTCTGGAGAAGGAACTGCTGGCCCAGAACGCCGATCACAAGGATTGGTGCTGCACCGAGGAACTGATGAAGACCACCAAGGACGGCAAGGCTCTGTATCTCCACTGCCTCCCTGCCGACATCAACGATGTTTCCTGCAAGGACGGCGAGGTAGAGGCCTCCGTGTTTGACCGCTACCGCACCCCCCTGTATAAGGAAGCTTCCTACAAGCCCTATATCATCGCCGCCATGATCTTCCTGGCTAAGGTGAAGGATCCTCAGGCCACGCTGAAGGCTCTGGAGGAGCGCGGGATCGCCCGTTGGTTCCAGAAGTAAATCTTCTCAGAACACGCTGAATTTTACAGGCTTTCCGCCTGACATCCCTTTTCCATTCCGGAGGCCCGTCTGCATAGGTCAACCTGCCTGTATCTGTGCGGACGGGCTCCATCATTTTCACCGGCGGCCATGACAGCCGTCTCAGCGGCACCCCCACAACACGGGGCATCTATTGCCGTTTTTGCTCCAAAATGTATAGATTCTAAACAAATTGAGGTGTTTTTCATGGGTAAGCGTATTGTGATCGCGCTGGGCGGCAATGCTCTGGGCAGCAATCTCCCTGAGCAGATGATCGCCGTAAAGCAGACTGCCAAGGCCATCGTCGACCTGATTGAAGAAGGACATGAGGTCATCATCGCCCACGGCAACGGCCCCCAGGTGGGCATGATCCAGAAGGCCATGGCCGAGCTGACCCGCTCCGAGCCGGAAAAGTACATTCCCTGTCCCCTGTCCGTATGCGTGGCCATGAGCCAGGGCTACATTGGTTATGACCTGCAAAACGCGCTGCGGGAAGAACTGCTGGACCGCGGCATCCAAAAGGGTGTAGCCACCGTGCTTACTCAGGTTGAGGTGGACCCGAATGATGAGGCGTTCCACAACCCCACCAAACCCATCGGTGCTTTCATGACCAAAGAAGAAGCTGACAAGATGGTGGCTGAACGCGGCTACAACGTCATCGAAGATGCCGGCCGGGGCTACCGCCGGGTGGTCGCCTCTCCCAGACCTCAATCGATCATTGAGATCCAGTCCATCCGTGATATGGTAGAGGCTGGGCTGGTGGTGGTGGCCTGCGGCGGCGGCGGAATTCCCGTCTACAAGACTGAGGGGCACCATCTGAAGGGCGCCGCCGCTGTTATCGACAAGGACTTCGCCTCCTGCGTACTGGCTCAGCAGGTGGAAGCCGACACCCTTATCATCCTCACTGCCGTAGAAAAGGTTGCCATCAACTTCGGCAAGCCCGATGAAAAGTGGCTGGATTCCCTGACTCCTGACGAGGCCCGCAAGTACATCGGTGAGGGGCACTTTGCCCCCGGTTCCATGCTGCCCAAGGTGGAGGCCGCCGTGGAGTTTGCCGAAAGTGCCCCCGGCCGCTCCGCCCTCATCACGCTGCTGGAAAAGGCCAAGGACGGCGTAGCCGGCAAAACCGGCACCGCCATCCACCAGTAAACGCACACAAAACCGAGGCTGTTGCAGCAACAGCCTCGGTTTTTATCAAAAACTGCGGGCACTTCTGTTCCATTTCGTTCCGAAATTCCTTTTGCCAAAATTTTGTGTTAATACTTGTATTTCCCTGTTTATTCGGCTATAATACAAATCAGAGATGTTGAGAGAAGCGTATGACGGGAGCGTCATGCGCTTTTATTATTACGTGTAAGGAGAGAATCATATGAAACGCCCACTTTTGCTTGCGCACCGCGGTTTTTCCGGCAATTACCCGGAGAACAGCCCTCTGGCCTTCCGGATGGCAGTGGAAAAGACCGCTGCCGACGGCTTTGAAAGCGACGTCCACATCACCAAAGACGGCAAGCTGGTGATTTTTCATGATGCCTCTGTAGAGCGCACCTCCAACGGCACCGGCTTCATCAAGAACATGACCTATGATGAGCTGCTCTCACTGGATATCGGTGCTTGGAAGTCTCCGGAATTTGCAGGTCAGCATATCTGGACCTTCGGCCAGCTGCTGGACTTCTGTAAGGAGACCAAGATGCTGCTGAACATGGAACTGAAAAACTACGAGGTGTTTTACGAGAATCTGGAGCAACGGGTGATCGACGAAATCTGCAAACGCCAGATGCAGGAGCAGGTGTTCGTTTCCTCCTTCAACCATATCTCCATGCAGCATTTCAAGGAGCTGTGCCCGGACATTGAAACCGGCCTTCTGTATGATAAGCCCTATCTGGACATGGAACATTATGTTCAGCGCTCCAATGCCGACAATATGCATCCCCGGTATATGCTTCTGCAATATCAGCCGGAGCTGATGGAGCTGTTCCACGGCCGGGGCATGAAGGTCAACACCTGGACGGTAAATGACGAGGAGAACATGAAAGATATGATCGCCCGGGGCGTAGACTGCATCATCTCCAACCACCCCGATGTGCTGTGCCGCGTAGCGGATGATGTCTGCGACTGAAAAACACTCCCGCATTGCATTTTGCAATGCGGGAGCTCTTCTTGATCCCAGATTTATCTTTATAACGAAAAACACCTGAAATCCGAAGATTTCAGGTGTTGTTCTGGAGCTGCTGACCAGATTTGAACTGGT